>JAJRYM010000053.1 GCA_024275775.1 Nitrospirota bacterium | reverse complement strand
TGCCGTACGACGCGGAAATAAGCCGAGGGAAAATCGCCCTTCTCGTAACATGCTCCGACGAGCGGCAGACCGAACTTGTAAGGAAAATAATGGTAGAGTCCGGCGCCCAAAAGGTCACGCTGACGGAGGAATAAAGTTGAGATATTTTCCGATTCTGCTCTGTCTGCTTCTGTTGTCGGCCTGCGAGAATGTGGACCGCGACCTCTGGAGCCAGATTACCTACAAACCGCAGGAATCGCCTAGGAAGTTTAACCCGGTAAATTCTGTTCCGCGGTTCGGGGCAAGAAAGGATTACAGCGAAGTGGAGGGAGCCACGCTTGAAGCGCCGGCGCCGCTCTCCGGCCTCTCGGCTAAAGGCAAGGGGCTGTACGATATTTACTGCGCGGTATGCCACGGAGCCACGGGGCATTCCGATACGCCGGTGGCGGCTAAAATGGATGTGGAGCCGTTCGATCTAACAGGGGAAAGCACCGCGGCGCTGACCGACGGAGAGGTGTTCATAAAAATTTTAGCCAGCGATACCGTTATGCCGAATTACAGAAACGAGCTTACAGACGATGAAGCGTGGGCCGTAACCGCGTACGTTAGAACACTTTCAGGGGGCTGAACTTCATTAAGGGGAGAGAATCATGAAGCACACTATATTATTGGCTACCGGTCTGTTTTTCCTTTTATTCGCAATGCCGGCGCGCGCCGAGCATGAGCCCAACCCGAACATAGGCAAGCATCTTTACCGCGCCTACTGCATGGTATGCCACGGGGCCGAGGGGAACACAAGAGGCCCGCTCGCGAAAAAACGCAAACTTATTCCGGCAAATCTCACCGGCAACAGGTATCAGGTTATGAGTGTGGACAAGCTGGCCGATATCATAGGTTATTACGGCAGAAAGGAAGGCTCGCAGATGCCCAGATGGGGAGACGCCATCCCGGAAAGCAACCTCAGGCATCTCGCTTCTTATGTGAAACAACTCACCAAAAAAGGGCTTCAGTTCAGGGGCAACGTTCGCAGGGGAAGGATGATTTACAAGAGCGCCTGCGTAGCCTGCCACGGGAAACGCGGAAAAGGCAACGGAATCCTGGCTGACCTCATTGGAATAGCGATGGTCGATTTCACCGAGAAAGGGGTAATGAAAAAAGTCAGCGACGCGACCCTTCTTGAAATCATCAGAAAAGGAAGAGGCGATTTTATGCCGGCATGGCACGGGACATTGAACGACAGCGAGATATCCGACGTAGCCGTTTTCGTGAGGCAACTGGGGCGGTAAACTGTTCACGCGGGCTGTCGCTGTTTTGACTGCTTCCGCCATCTTATTTTGCCGAAACGTAATACTTGGCATGCTTTTAATCACATAACTAAAAGCGGTTTCACTCGAAAATATTTACGGAAATGGGTTGTGATGAAGCGATATCTGAGAACAGGCTTTGGAACGGCGGCGATTCTTGTGCTGCTTGCTTTGATTGCCGGCAACTGGGGCGATTTCAAGTTAAGAGTGTTGGCGCCGGCGCGTTCGTATTTGACGATTTCAAACAATCCACTGCTGAAAAGTTTCGATACCGACCTTCAGGGCGCCATGGCGGTTTCGTCCGAAAGCGGGCATAAAGCGGTTGCTCCGAGGGTGGACCCGGACGACATCCTTTCCGGCGGCCCTCCGAAAGACGGCATTCCTTCCGTTGATAACCCGCGATTCGATTTCGCAGGAACGACGCCGTTCGGCGACGATGAAAAGATAATCGGCGTTGTGATTAACGGCGAAGCGAAAGCGTACCCTTACGGAGTGCTGAACTGGCATGAGATTGTTAACGACACCGTGGCCGGAGTGCCCGTTTCGGTAACCTATTGCCCGCTTTGCGATACCGGCATCGTCTTTTCCCGCAAGCTTAACGGCGGGGTAACCACGTTCGGCGTATCGGGAAAACTTTATCAGAGCTGTCTTGTTATGTACGATCGCAAAACCGATTCTCTCTACTCACAGCCGTGGGGCACGGGGATAATGGGCGCTTCAACGAACGTTGCTCTTAAACGCTTTCCGGCGGTAAAGACAAAGCTGGGGGCATGGCTGAAAGTCCACCCCAAGTCGAAAATTCTTTCTCCCCGCACCGGTTATCGGCGGGATTATTTCCAATATCCGTACGGGAATTATTACACTGACGAATATATTATTTTCCCCATACGCAATCTTAACAAACTGAAAACCGGCCGGAAAACCCCCGTTACGTACGTCTGGTCGGCAGACGGCGGCACTCCCGCCGGACGGTTCTCGGGTGCTAGCGCGTATGTTGTTCAGTCCGAGTTAAAGAAAAAAGGGAACATGATTCTCGTTTTCGGCGGTCGCAAGATAACAGCCCGATGGGATGCGGAGCTGGACACTCCGCGTTTTTTCGATGCGAGCGGAACGGAGCTTCCGTCGTCGTCGGCGTTTGGGTTCGTCTGGCCTGCGTTTTTCGAATAGCGGGACGGAACATTTTTTTTCATGTAGGATAACCGCATGGCGGAAACTGTCAGGGGTCTTCTGGTGATATTCACCGGAGACGGAAAAGGCAAAACCACAGCGGCTCTGGGCACGGTTTTTCGCGCGCTGGGGCACGGCTTCAAATGCAGAATCATTCAGTTTATCAAGGGCACATTGGATACCGGCGAACTGCACTCGGCGGCGGCATTTGGCCAAGCGCTGGAAATCATCCGCGTTGGCGAAGGTTTTACGTGGGACAGGTCGGTACCCCGCGCAAAGCATGAGGAGGCCGCAAAAGGAGGGCTTCAAATAGCCGCCGACTCGCTGGAAAGCGGAGAATGGCGGGTTGTGGTGCTGGATGAAATTCTCTACGCGCTGGGTGAAAAGCTGGTCGCGCTGGAAGATATTAAAAGCATCATCCGTAAAAAACCGGCCGATGTTCATCTTATTCTTACCGGCAGAGGCGCGCCTCCCGAACTGATAGAGCTTGCGGATATGGTCTCGGAAATCCGCGCCGTGAAACATCCTTTCGAAAAAGGTATTCCGGCCCAGAAGGGATTGGATTTTTAATGCCGTCAGCGCCGATATATTGAGTTAGAATAATTGTAATAAAAGCGGTTTGGCTTTAAAATAATAGCAGGAAAAATCTAAATAACTCACACTTTGCAAAGGGGAAAAGGCATGAAACAACTCACATTTTTACTGGCTTTCATATTTGCCGTCACTGTCTCCGCTTTTGCCGACGTCAAAGCAGGCGAAAAACTTTTCTTCAAAAAATGCAAAGGGTGCCATGCCTTCGGTAAAAAGAAAATGGGGCCCGACCTAAGCGGAATTTCGCAAAGAGCCAACGCGGAATGGCTTAAAAAATGGCTTACGGATACAAAAGGAACCTGGGCGGCTGATGACCCTATTACGCAGAACCTGAAAAGCAGGGTCAAGGAGAAGAGACCGAAACATAAGACTCCTAGAAAACTTTCAGGAGAAAAGATGGACAACTTGATCGAGTTTCTCATGACGAAGTAGGGGAAACCCACAGTCTTCTGCGGCTGAAGCGTACGCCACGGCGCCATGCAAAATTGAATATCCGATTTGAGTCTGAAGTACAGTTCCTGAAAGGCGTCGGTCCCCGGCGCGCGCAACAGCTGGCAAAACTCGGAATCAAAAAAGTCGGCGACCTCATTTTCCATTTTCCTGTCCGTTATGAGGACCGGCGCGATATTCAGCCGATTGAAAAGCTGGAGATTGGCCGGACGCAGACTGTTAGGGGAAGCATAACATCGGCCGGCTACATCAACAGGCGGCGTGGCGGGCGGATGTTTCGCTTTTTAATCAAGGACGAAACCGGCGTAATGAGCTGTCTATGGTTTTCCGCAAGAGGGGACTACCTTGCCGGAACGTACAGGCCGGGCGTAAACGTAATAGCAACCGGAAGAATTTCCTACAGCCGGTATCAGAGCTGTTTTGAAATGGCTCACCCGGACATCTCGATTGTTGAAGGCGATGAAACTGCCTTGGGGCTTCTGCTTCCGGTCTATCCGCTTACCGAGGGAATCGGGCAGAAACAGATGCGCAAAATTATCGCGTCCGCGCTTGAAAACTGCCCGCCGATTCCTGAAATTCTGCCGGAGCAGGCGACGAGCAGGTTCGGTTTTCCTTCACGGGATGCCGCCGTAAGGCAAATACATCTGCCGGATGAAAAAACCGACTCCGCTCTTCTTAACGGATTCGCGTCTCCGGCCCACAGAAAAATGATTTTCGAGGAGTTTTTCCTGCTGGAGTCGGCCATGGCGATAATCCGAAGCCGGAACACCGAGAAGGTGAAAGGCGTAAAACTGCGGATTACCAAAGAGCATGTCAAGAAAGCTCTTTCGCTTTTTCCCTTTCAGCTTACGCCCGACCAGCGGAACGCGCTAAATGAAATCGCCCGCGACCTTAAAAGCGAACATCCTATGAACCGCCTTTTGCAGGGGG
>JAJRYM010000004.1 GCA_024275775.1 Nitrospirota bacterium | reverse complement strand
GGCTACGGCTGGATACCGGTGGATATTTCGGAAGCGTGGAAGGATAAATCCAAGCTTGCGTATTACTGGGGTTCGATAGACGAGAACAGGCTCACTTTCTCCGAAGGCAGGGATATTCTTCTCAATCCGCACCAAAGAGGAGACCGCCTGAATTATTTCGGACCCGACCCTTATATAGAAATCGACGGGAAATCGTTCAAGGGTTTCACAAGGCTTATGGGGTACAAAAACCTCTAAAGGTTTTTCGGCAGGCGGATAGGGAAATGCCGCCTGCCTGATTCCGCCTGTTTTTACAGTTCAGGGGAATATTATATTTTTTCAACTTTGATTCGATCTGTGTAAAAAATAACGAAAACAGACGGCCGGTTATCAACAATCTATCTAGGGGGATAAATGAAAAAAAGCCGATTCTTTCTTTTAATATGCGCCGTTGCAATGCCGCTGTTACTCGCTTGCGGTAACGCGGAAGCCGCAAAAACAATATGGAAAAACCCCGACGATTCGGCTAATAAGCTGGTGCTTTACGGCGACGGCCGGGTGAGGTACGAGGTGGATGAAGACGACACACTTCCTGAAAACCGGGATCGTATGAGAATCAGGGTGCGGTTTGGACTAAATTATTTCGTTGGGCAAGGCATCGAAACAGGTTTCAGGCTGAGAACCACTGCCAACAGCCTGACATCGCCTCACCAGACCCTGCAAGTGTTAAGCGTAGAGGAAGAAACAAACTTCGGTCTGGATCGAGGTTACATCAAGTACAGCAGTCCGATTGGTTTATGGGCATGGGCGGGGAAAAACGCCATGCCGATTTTCTATCAGACAACACAGTTCTGGGATGCCTATGATCTCCAGCCTGAAGGGGTTTTCGGAGGTTATGACATTAAAATCGGAAATGACGCCAAAATAAATCTCTCCACCGGATACATTATCCTGAACGAAGAAGGTTTCTCCAGCGGAGACGATACGGCCGTTCAATATGCAGTTCATACCGCATTCACGCTTCGCAAGCACAGGATTGATTTGGCGTTCAACGGTCTGACCATCACAGATCAGAATTTCGGCGTAGCCGCCAAAACCAACCTTCTCGCAGGCGACGCCACTTACGGCGAAATCAGCTTAAAAGTGGAACGGTCATGGCTTATAGTCGGCACAGAATTTCTTTTCTCCGACGTTTCCGACAGCAAGATAGGAGCCGGCAATGAAAAAGACGACAAAAACGCTTTTACCGTTTACGCCAGAGTTAAATTCAACAAATGGTTCGGAGCTCGGCTCTATTACTACGATGTAGGCGCGGCTTCAGTGGCGGAATTCGGGAGATTTTCCCAAGACGATTTCCCGTTCAGCTCGAATTTTACCGGAATACGCGCACAGCTCGATTTTAAAACGCCGCTGGGTCTCAATATTGATGTCCGTTTTTACACCCAGGATACAAAAAACGAAAACCTTATCGCGCCGACCGATCCATCTACAGCAAAGACAGTAGGTTTCATGATGACGGGAAAAAACCGCACCCGCTCCCGCGCCCAAGTGAACTTCAACGTGGCGTTTTAACGGTATAACCAGCTAGATTCACCCAAGGCGGGGGAGCAGTCCACGAAAAACCTCCCTCCCCCGCCTCTCCTCTCTTATTCTTAGATAACGGAAGCTGTCCGCTTCCGAATCCGTTTTGCTCTTTTCAGCCGATAATTTGCGCCGGAGGAATATTTTCATAACTTTCACTTTGTCTTAATACAAATTTAACAAAGATTTTCTATCTTTAAACCCAATGCAGAGTACGGGTAAAAACCAGCCGATACGAAAGGGGTTTAGAAGGAAAAACAAAGGGAAAGAAATTAGGAAAACAGCAAACGTATTTTTTAAATTTTTCACAGGAGTTCATAGGAGTTTACATGAAAAAAACAAAGTTTATTTTGGTTACTTTAACGGCCCTCGCCGTTAGCATGGTGTTTGCCTCTTCGGCAACAGCATCCGGTCTTGGCGTGAGCAATAAAACGCTCGTGAACAAGCTGAAGGAAAAAGGGCTTCTTACTAAAGAAGAAGCCCACGATATTCTGAAAAAAGATAAGAAGCACTTCCTTAAAATTGGCGGGAGACTGCAGGTACAGTACGAAGGAATTCCCGATAACGGCACAGCCACCAAGGAAAACACCAGCAAACTCTTCGTTCGGCGCGCCAGGCTCAGCTTCAGGGCGCAGGTAACCGAAAATGCGTTCTTCGCGCTCCAGACCGAGTTCGGCAAGCAAAGCGTAACGCTGAAAGATGCTTATGTAGGCATAAAAATTCCGGCAATCGGCACTACGCTAAAGATTGGAAATAATTACGTTCCGTTCTCCCGCGAGGCGCTGAACTCGTCCAAATATCTGCACTTCGTAGAGCGCACCGAGACATCCGGATTCGCGCCGTTCCGGCAGATGGGCATCACTGCGGTTGGCAGCCTGTTTGCTCATAAACTCAAAATAGCAGGGGGAGTTTACAACGGCTCGGTGGAGGATAAGTTCGCCAAAAACGATGGTGTCTCGCAAGCCACGCCGTTCACCTACAAGCACCTGTATAAAATAGATACCGCCGGATTCAAAAATAGTAGCGCGGGACAGCCAGCCAACTTTATGTACGCGGCGCGCGTTGACTTTTCCCCGTTCGGGAAATTCAAGTTAACCCAGGGCGATTTCGGCGGGGATCAGGCCTTGCAGATTGGCGTGAATTTCTACACGCAGAACTATGGGAGTATTTTCGCGTCCAATAACAGCGGGCTGGACGGTTCCACCGCCTACGGCGCGGATTTTGGATACCGCGGGTTCGGCTTCTCTATCGAAGGTGAATATATCAACCGCAACCTGCGATTCGACGATACCGCGATTGCGGGGCTTAAAGGACGCGATGTGCGCCAGGTAGCGGCCTCCATTCAGGGAGGTTACATGTTCCTGAATGCGCTTGAAGCGGCGGTACGGTTTGAGCAGATAGATTACGATGACAACGACATCCTTAAAGGCAAACACGAGAAGGAAGATCAGCAAAAGTCCACGACATTCGGCCTGAACTATTACCTGAAAAAACATCACTTAAAGCTTCAGGGAGATTACGTAGTCAACCAGTATGAAATGCCGACAGGCGTTAAGGCACCTGAAGAAGACAGGATTGAGTTGAAGGTAGCCTATTATTTCTAGAGCCCTCTCTGTGCCACTGTGAGGGGAGGCTCCCAACCTACTCTTACCTCCCCTCCAGTGCAGTTAACAATCCCGCGGGCTTTCCGGAACAACCTCCTGGACCCGCGGGATTTTTTTATTTTCAGCTAGAAAGAGATAAGCCGTTTGAAGATGGAGAAATCAGATTTTAAAGTCTCCTCGTGAGCTTCGCGAATTTGTTTCGGGTCGACCCCTTCGATGGAATTCGCAAGCAGTGACGCGAAAAAGCGTTCGTAAAAATCGTCGGGATAAACTCTGATTTCAATCTGAAGAAAGTTTCCCGCATATTTCTTCGGCAGTTCAAAACGGGCATTGAACGTCTGCCCCGGATCGAGCCGCGTATCGAAATATTCTTCACTGAGGTCAATGGGAACGTTCCATTGTATGTAATACTCGAGCGTCGTTTCCGGCTTTATCCTTCCATCAGCGGTTACGACCCGCCCCCGTATTGTGATTTTCGGAGTAACATACGTCGGCACCTTGTGGCCGGCTCCCGTGTTCGTTACGAAAACCGTCACCTCGTCCGACGACTTTTTCACCTTTACCGTCAGCGCCTTTTGCACCATTTCTTTTGAATGTATGCCCTTGAACGAATGTTCCCTGTCCGGCATATGGCATGATGCGCACGGTTTTCCCGCTTTACCTGCGGGCGATTTTTTCCACTGCCCATAAGTATCCTCCATCAGCTTGCCGTTAACGCGCCTGTCTCCCGGATTAAACTGGTGGCACGGTTTGCAAAATTCGGCCTTGTTGAAATCTTTTCTTACCACGAACCCGTTATGCGGCGCGTCCGATTGCTTCGGCTTGCGGGGCGTCGGCCCGTACCGGACATGTTTTCTCACATGGCAGACGGGGCAGGATACGCCGGTCGTGCCGAGTTTTTTTTCATAGAGCGGATTGGGAGAGCCGTCTGACAACCGGTCAGGACGCTGTTCATAAAGCGGCGAATGGCAGTTCCGGCAGGAATTCCGGCCGTAGGAATCCAGCCATGGAGAATGAAACTGGCCTGTAACGCCGGGGCCCATCGCGTGGGCGTGACGGGAAGTTTGCCACGCTTCATATTGCGCGTCGTGGCACGCGCCGCAATCGTCCGGCAGAAGGGAGGCTTCGATATCGCTAAAACTTTCGGGAGCTTTGCCCTGAGGCAAAATCGGATGCGACCAGTGGGATTTCAGCCAATCGCCCGTTTTTCCGCTTTGCCCGGCCTGCCCGTAAGGCGCCAAAAGAAAACAGAAACAGAGCAGGAAAAAGAAGAGCCTTCCAAATAGCAGGCGATTCAAATGATGTTCCTGAGCCGTCCCTGCGAAGTGCGTAGCCGAAGACTGATATTTTTCGCCAATCCTCTTAAAACCTTCACTCCGATATGCGGATGTTCCTCGACGATGGAATCGAACCTTGATTTAGTTAAAAGGAGTATCTCCAGATCGGTTGCGGCCCGCACCGTTGCCGAACGCTCGTAATCGTCTATCATCGCCATCTCGCCGACGGAAGAGCCCGGGCCGAGTTTTGCGATAACTTCCCTGCCGCCGTCATCTTTTTCAACCACAACTTCCACATCCCCTTCAATCAGAAAGAAAAGGTAGTCGCCAATGTCGCCCGTCTGAAACAGTTCCGTTCCCGCAGGCACCTGCCGCAGACTCATGAAAGACGCAAGCTCTCCTATATCGCCGTCTCCGAATTCGCTGAAAAACGGAAGAAGTTTTATTACACTTACAATATCATCCTTCGTTTGCATTACTCCCCCCTTTTCAGTTAACGGATAGCTGGAAAATCCTGTGCCTTCCGGAAATCCCTTTCAGGTCGAAAAAACCAACATAAACTGTTTCAAACTCTTTATTATCTGCTATTTCGCGGTTGACCGCCTCCGTCACCATAATTCGGTTGACGAGAGGTATATCTTCGGGCTTCATGCCGCCCTCATCGATAAACAGATTCTTTGGAGAAATTCCTTCAACCCGAAAGGTCATGTTCACAGCCGTGCCCAGCCTGTCGCCGTTATCGTCTATTCTTGTTTCCCCCTCGTGCACGGCCATACGGATGGCTATTCTTTCCTTCTCCGGAACTTTCTGATTGGAGTCAACCACGCCGCAGGTCACTTCCTTTGAAAATTTCAGGGCGTTTAAAAGTTCGGGGAACGTCATCAGAAAACCGTCGCCGGTGCTTTTATAAAACTGCGCTTTGTATGTTTTCGCCAGCGGGCCGACTATCTGCATGAGCCCTTCCTTGAGTTTCATGGCGAATTGATCGCCGTATTTGGAACCGGTCTCCGTAAAATTTGCCAGATCGAGCACCAGTATCGCCTCGGTGAGGATTGTTCCTTTGGTTTTCGCCTTTTCGGAGCCGATGGAAACTGCGGAACCTCCCGCTGCTGTTTGCTGTTTTCGTTCGAGTTCTGCTATTACATCGCTCGCGCGCACGGTTCTTCCGGTCATCTCCCTTATAACGTTCAGAGCCGCCTCGCTTACGGTCGGATCCTCATCGAGTACGGCTTCCTTTATCTGAGGCAATGTTTTCTGATTATTGATAGTTCCAAGCGCTTTTACCGCAGACTGCCTTACGGCCCTGTCCGGATCCTTAAGGTAATCGCATAGGGTGCAAGTGGCCTTTTCTCCCCCAATTTCGCCCAGAGCGATCGGCACCGCCAGCCTTACATCCGCATCATCAAGCATGGGAAGAATATGCTCGATCGCTTTTTCATCCTTAAGTTTTCCGAGAGCCTCCACCGCCTTCTCCCGCACCCACCAGTCGGAATCCTTCAGCATTGTTACAAGAGAGTCGTAAGCGATTTTGTCGGGAACCCGTTTGAAGAATTCCACCGCCGCGCGCCTTACGTTTTCATCGCCGCTTTCGAAAAGTTTGAGAATCTGCTCGTTTATTTCCGGCGTTCTTATATCAGCCAGAGCGTCGGTGGCTATTTCCCGCACCCACCAGTCCGGATCCTGCAGTCTCTGTATAAGCGACGTGATAGCGATTGGATCCTTTATTTTCTGAAGAATCTCCACGCCGGACCGGCGCACGTTTACGTCGGCGTCTTTCATGGAATCTATGATGTGAGGGATGATGCTTACGTCGGCGGTTTTTTCCACCGCCTCCACCACCATCTGGCGCACTATGAGATCGTCCTCCGCGAGCTGAGGCAGAAGCCGTTTCGCAGAATCGGCATTGCCTATCTCTCCGATAGTCTGGATGACGACTTTCTTTATCTTCGGGTCCTTTTCCTTGTCAAGCTGGCTGAGAAGAGGGTCGATAATGGCCGGGTCCTTCAGCCTGCAAAGGGCCGTCACGGCCTTCTTCCTCACCCACCAGTCGGAAGCCGACAGAAGCCTTACCATGCTTTCGATTCCCTTTTCGCCGCCTATGCCTGAGAGGATGTCGAGCACAGTGCCTTTCACTTCCCTGTCGTCTCCATCCAGAAGCGGCATAACCTTGTCGGTAACCGCTGTGCCGCCCACTTTCTTCAAGAGAGAAACCACGCACCGTTTCTGCAGGAAATTCCCGTCCTTAATCGCATCCACCAGAGGCCCTACGGCGGAAAGCCCTCCCCGTTTCTCTATGACCTCCATCGAGAAATCACGGAGCGCCTCCTTTGAGTCGCCAAGAAGCTTGATGAAGAGGTCTAGAACGCTCTTATCGTAAAAAGTCGACAGGTAGGACTTCATGTCCTTGCCGGCTATTTTATTCGATTTGAAAGCGTGGATAAGCGCGGCAAGGCCGTCCTGACCGTACTCGCGCAAAGTATGCAAAGGCTCTGTATGTTTCTCTCCGGGTAAAGAAACTATTGACGATACAAGCCTGTTTAATTTGAAGCTTTTAAACATTTTACCCTTCGGTATCGTCTTTCCATTTGCCGGCTTTGATCAAAAAACGAATCAGAAGCCAGACATTAATCGCCAATATGAAAACAACTATTGCGATGTAAGCCCCGGTCGAAAATTCCATCCTCTACCTATAAAATCAGTTTTCTCAAGAAGGTATGCCACTCTATGTTGAAAAAGCTATATCAGCCTGCTTCATTTTATTATAAAATCTACTTATTTCCCTAACTTTAAAATTCACAGGAACCGCTCAAGCCCTTTGTAAGGGTATTTGAAGACTACCTAATTAAGGCTAGCGATTATAATACAGGAATAACACTATCAGGATAACCTGTTGCTAAATATCGGTTTACGGTTTATAGTTTAAAAAAATAGAAAAAGAGGTCTGCAATTTTTATGGCTAAAGCAAGCCCGCCCTCCCCGCTTTTATTGAGGTATCCTCCGCCGCCTCCCGGCGCAGAGCAGAAAGTCAGAGAATTCAGGCAAATCCGGCCTGAGATCGAAAACATGTATGACGGAGGCCATGCGGAGCTTTTCCTGCGTTTTTCCGAAATCGTTTATAGCTCTTTCACCGCACCTTTTATGGAAGGACGCTCCGTTAAACAGCATTACCGGCAACTCCGTTATTTCTTCGATTTCTTCATGAAAGATTTTGAAAGCGATGCTGTGGGCGGCGTTCAGCTTCCCGGACATCTTATTCATGTTGAACAGCCTCCGAACGACGTTCTGCCGGATTCAAACCATCGAATCGGCTGTACCGGCATAATCGGGCACGTTACGGACTCTCCCTTCATCCTTGAAAACATAAGCGGCTACCTGAATCTTACCGAACATCATGTGATAGCCGGAATATCGCCGGTTATGAGCGTCACGCGTAAAGACGGCAAAATCGTCGATATACAGCCGTCCGCAAATGGGAATCATCTTGAGGTGTTCATTTACACTTACATCGCCAAGGTTGTAAATCCGAAAACCATCGCAAAACTGAAAACGGAACTGGACGCAACACTGAAATCACTTCTTATCGCCATAACGGATTTCAACGGCATGGTTGGAAAAACGGTCGAATTATGCGATGAGCTGGAGCAGGACAAGGTCGACGCCGACGACGGCAGGGAAACAGCCAAATTTATCCAATGGCTGGTTCCGAAAAATTTCATATTCATGGGCATGACATCGTTTGATCTTCAAAAAGACCAAAACGGCGTTACCGCGAAAGAACGAAAAGGCGAAGAGATGGGAGCCTTCCGGGATATTAAACTGATGGAAACCGTTTTCCCCGGCTTTAGGGAAGAAATCGAAAAAAGAGCTATTCAGTCGTATGAGCGTTATTACATGCTAGTTCTTGATTTCCTCACTACATCGCCAAAGATTATTTATCACAGAGAAGCCGTCGATGTGGCATTCGTGCGCCAACTGGACAAAAACAGAAAAGCGTACCGGGTAACGGTGCTGATGGGACGATTTTCGCGCGGAGCCCTGTTAAGCAAATCAGCCGACCTCCCTTTTCTGCGGAAAAAGTTTCAGCGGGTTCTCGAAAGTGAAAAAATCCGGCCCGGGTCTCATATCTACCGGGAGATTTACTCCACTTTCAACAACCTCCCCAAAAAGGTCCTTTTTTACATAGACAGGGTTTCCCTTCCGGCCGTTTTAAACATTTCCGCGAGACTGAACAGCG
>JAJRYM010000052.1 GCA_024275775.1 Nitrospirota bacterium | reverse complement strand
CGCGCCTCCGCCAAATTATCGGCGTTGCACCCGACTATGCGCCGCCTCCTTAATCCCCACGTTTACAAAGTAAGCTTGGGGAACAACCTCATGAAAGAAACCCGCCGCCTCCGCAAACGGTGAAACCTGTTACTTTTATGAGGGATTTCAACAATCCTCAATGGGGATATCAAATACCCCACTGATCTTTAGTAAAATTTGTAACCACCCTCTTGTTACTGGTTCGATGCTTCCATTTAGGATTCGCCAAAAGATAAGCTAAAACGGTTCCATCGGCTAAATTAATAGTGGTAGAGTTGGATGTACCGGCCGACACTTTTTGTCTGATCTTTACATTAACAAGATCGTTAATTTTTGCCCCAGCTTCAACAGAATAGGAGCCTTTTGCCGTAAAACTATCTGCAAATTCCGCATCAAATGCCAGAAGAACCCTGCTTACTGCTCGGCGGGGAGTCCTGCTCGTAGCCAACCCTTGTAATGGCCCCGGTGCATCGTTAAATGCCCTCCTGAGGTTCATATCTTCAAGCATAGCTATCTCCACTAGTTTAACGGAACCTTTATGCTCTTTTCCTATATCCACGGCGATTGCCTTACTTCCGCGACCCACACCCTTGATAAATATTTTAACGTTCTTAAAAAGATGTAAAAATTTCCTCTTATCGTATGTAACCTTAATTGGATCACTAACATGAATCTGTCCGTTCATTTGAACGGGATAGAGCTGGCCTTTGACATTCAAATAACCCCCGGCTGGATTAGCCACTCCCTTCTTTTCACCATAATACCCTACAGACATCATAAGAGAATCACGTCTAAAGTATTTAAACCCATTAAAGCTTACGTAATTATCTTTAATATTTGCAAACTGCATACTCTTCCCCTCCCCTTGACGAATAAAAAAATTGGTATTAATTTTCTAAAATATATCTTGTAAAATTTAGATTGTCAACACGCTTTATTGCCTGTGTGTTAGCAAAGGGAAAAGGAAGTTCATCGGGTAAGAGTAATGGAACAGGTTGTTTCAGAGAGGTTAACGCTTATAGATGCGATCGGGCCTCTGGGCGTAAGTTATCGCCACGCCAAGCGGTTGAAAAGTCGTTACGCTTCCAGCAGGGTAAGGTTTTTGCCGTTTGGCGCACTCAATAAAATAGGTGAAAATATAGATAGTACGAGATGGCCGCGGATACCGTTGGTATCCTCGCCACGACAAACAGAAAGGAGAGATCACCGCATCCCGATAAAGCGGGATTAGCGATGACAACAAGGTATGCGTACATTAATTGGATTTTTTATATTCGCGGTTATTGGAGGGATCGTTATGGCCGGAGAGATGTCACCGTCGGATGAGAGCGGGAAACCGAGCGACGCGGAACTGAAACAGAAACTTACGGAGCTTCAATACCGCGTCACGCAAAAAAACGGCACGGAACGGCCGTTCGACAACCGTTACTGGAACAACAAGGCAAAAGGCATATACGTCGATATCGTTTCGGGCGAGCCGCTGTTTTCGTCCAACGACAAGTTCAAGTCCGGCACCGGCTGGCCGAGTTTCACGAAACCGCTAGTCAAGGAAAACGTCGTCGATAAATCCGATTACAGTCTGCTTTTCCCTCGAACGGAAGTGAGAAGCCGTACGGGTAATTCGCATCTCGGCCACGTATTCAACGACGGACCTCAGCCGACCGGCCAAAGATACTGCATAAACTCCGCCGCACTTAAATTCATCCCGGTATCCGAACTGCGCGAGGCTGGTTACGGGGAGTTCGCGAAAGATTTTGAATAGGCGCCGAGATGACGAAAACCGCCGCGATGTTTATTGCCGTTTCTGCTATCCTGCTGTTATCCGTTAACGCCTATTCGGGGAACGACGCAATGAATGAAACCGGTTTAAAAAAAGCGACCTTCGCGGGCGGCTGTTTCTGGTGCATGGAATCTCCTTATGAAAAGCTGGACGGCGTTAAAAGCGTTATCTCCGGCTATGCAGGCGGGTGGAAGAAAAACCCGACCTACGAAGAAGTAAGCGCGGGCGGTACCGGCCATACCGAAACGGTGGAGATAACCTACGACCCGGAAGTGATAGATTACGCGCGCCTGCTGGACGTTTTCTGGAGAAATATAGACCCGACATCGCCCGACGGGCAGTTCGTCGACCGGGGCAGTCAGTACCGCCCGGAAATTTTCTATCATGACGAGGAGCAGAAAAAAACTGCGGAAAAATCGAAAACTGCGCTGGGGAAATCCGGCGTGTTTGACAAGCCGATAGCCGTGAAAATAACAAAAGCCGGCGTGTTTTATCCGGCGGAGGATTATCACCAGGATTATTACAAAAAGAATCCTATCCGGTACCACTACTACCGCTACGGTTCGGGGAGAGACCAGTTCCTCGATAAAGTCTGGGGCAAAAAAAGATAGTCCGGCTTCACTTCGGAAAATTTGTCGTTGCGAGCGAAGCGTGGCAAAACGACCTACCTCACCTTACAATAATCAAGAGAGTTTCTCCGAGCACGGCATTAAGCCGGGCGGAGGTAATCTCTCTTTGCGCGAGATAACCACGGCCTCCTGCGTCGGCCTCGTTATAACAGGTTTGGGGAGATCGCCACAGTTCCCTAAGGGAACTTCGCGATGACAGTTTGAAGCAGTTACCGTTTGCCCCAGCCGCCGCCTCCGGGTGTGCGGATGCTCAAAATGTCACCTGCTTTCAATAAGACCTCGGCCTTGCCGGGAAGTTTCATCTTTTTGCCGTTTCGTACAAGAAAATCTTCTCCGACGCTTCCGGGCTGTCCGCCTTTGAGTCCGTACGGCGCAATCTTTCTCCGCTCGGACATGACGGTTCCGTGCGCGTCGGCCAACAGTTTGATATCCCGCCGGATGCCGTTGCCTCCGCGAAATTTCCCCGCGCCTCCCGTGCCTTCCACGATTTCATACCGCTCCATCCTTATCGGATAGGCGAACTCCAGCGCCTCGACCGGCGTGTTCATGGTGTTCGTCATGTTTATCTGAACGCCGTCGATGCCGTTTTTACACGGCCGCGCGCCCATACCTCCGGCTATCGTCTCGTAATAGGCGAACCGTTTTCCTTTCACCGGATCGAACCCGCCGAGCGTGACGTTGTTCATCGTCCCTTGAGAAGCGGACGGAATAATTTTCGGCAATGCTTTCGCCAGCGCGCCGAACACAACAT
>JAJRYM010000051.1 GCA_024275775.1 Nitrospirota bacterium | reverse complement strand
CTTATGTATTTCGGCATGACGTTCGTGGAAATGCTTAAGAAAAACGGAGTGGTTCTGGAGGGGAGCATAGTGCGTTCGAGTGCTTTGGAGTCGCGCAAGCTGTTCGTTCATTCCTCCTGGCCTCTTTATCAGCTTGTGGCGTATATGAACAAGTTCAGCAATAATTTTATGGCCGAGCAGGTTATCAGAACCCTGGCGGCGGAGACTGTTTCCGTTCCCGGAACCGAAGCAAACGGAATCCGCAAAATAGAGGAGTATCTGCGGTCTCTCGGTTATTCGGGCGAATCTTTTCGCGTGATGGACGGTTCCGGTTTCAGCAGGGATAACAGGCTGTCCGCCTCGCTTATAGTGAAACTGCTGGAGAGAGAGTACAGAAGGTGGAAAAACGGCCCAGAATTTTTAAGTTCGCTCGCTCTTATGGGGCTCGACGGCTCCGTTCAAGACAGGCTGAAAGATACCGGCCGCACGATAAGGGTGAAGACCGGCACCTTGTCGTCAATCAGCGCTCTGTCCGGTTTTTACCCCACCGATTATGGTGATATAATTCTATTTTCAATCATTTTTAACGACTGGCAGTGTGGACACGATGAAGCTATGAGAATTCAGCACCGCATTCTGAGAGAATTCAACCGTATAAAATGAACCGTTTCAGCAGGCTTGACTGGAAGGTATTTCCGGAAAATGAGGATGCTGAAAACAGGCTTGCGTCATTGCCTCATATTCACTGGCTCGTCGCCAGGCTTCTCGTTAATCGCGGTTTTGATTCGGTTGAAAAAGCCGAAAAATTTCTTAGCGTCTCGCTAGACGACCTCCATTCCCCATTTCTAATGGCCGGCATGGAAGAGGCCGTGGAAAGAATTTCGCGCGCCATCGGGAAAAAAGAAAAAATCGTTGTTTTCGGGGATTACGACGTTGATGGAATTTCCGCTACCGCACTTTTGTTCCGTTTTTTTCGGACGACAGGCGTGGATATAGCCTGTTATATTCCGCACCGGATTGAGGAAGGATACGGCCTTAACGCTGAAGCTATTCGGAGTTTCGCGAAAGAAAAAGTCGCGCTTGTAATAACAGTTGATTGCGGGGTGACTTCGGTTGAAGAGGTCGAGCTCGCCTCTAAACTCGGTATAGACGTGATAATCACCGATCATCATCAGGTTTCACAAACACTGCCTTCCGCCTGCGCGCTTTTGAATCCGGTAGGCCCGTTTTGCCGATACCCTTTCAAGCATCTTGCGGGAGTGGGAATAGCGTTCAAGCTTATTTCCGCTCTCAAAACGAGGCTTGAGAAAGAAGGCGTCATATCGTCGAAAAACGTTCCCGGCCTTAAACAGTGGCTGGACCTCGTGGCTCTAGGCACTCTTGCCGACATGGTGCCGCTGGTCGGTGAAAATCATACCCTCGTTCGGTTAGGCCTGGAGGTAATGACGAAAAGCCGTATTGTAGGCCTTAAAGCTCTAATGAATCTTGGAAATTTCGGCAAAAGGCCGCTGGCGGACAGCGATATCGGCTTTTTTCTCGCCCCAAGGCTCAACGCCATAGGGAGACTGAAGAGCGCCGGGTTGGGAGTGGAACTGCTTACTACAACCGACAGGTTTCGGGCCAAAGAGATTGCCAGACTTCTTGAAGAGGAAAACAGCAAGAGGCAGAGAATACAGGATAGAATTCTCAACGAAGTGCTTCCGCGCATTGAGAGCGAAGTTGATCTAAAACAGGACAAGGCGATTATCCTGGCTTCCGAGGGATGGCATCCGGGGATAATCGGAATTGTGGCCTCAAAAATAGTGGAAAGATATCATTTGCCTGCGATTCTTCTGGATATTACCGACGGCGTTTGCAAAGGTTCGGCCAGAAGCATACCGACTTTTCATATTTATAACGGCCTGAACCAGTGCCGCGATTTGCTTCTGCATTTTGGAGGGCACAAATATGCCGCTGGTCTTTCCCTGAAAGCGGACATGGTGGAGGCGTTTAAAACGAGGTTCAATAAAATCGCCTCTGAAATGCTCTCTGCGGAAAACACGGCGCGGGAACTGAAAATAGATTCGGTTATTCCTCTGGATTTGTTAAGTCCCGACATGGTGGAAGATATTCAGTCCTTGGGGCCATTCGGCCAGCAGAACCCGTATCCTCTTTTTCTAACACGCGACGTAAAGTTTTCCGAAAAACCGGTGTTTGTCGGTAAGGCGAGAGAGCATGTGATGTTCGAAGTGGAAAACGGTAGTTTTCGCGTGAACGGAATAGGGTATGGGATGTCTAATCTTTTCCAAAGTCTGGATTGCGAGAACGGTGCTTTTGACATAGTTTACATGCCTACGTTGACAACGAAAGCCGGGCTGTCTCCCGGAGTGCAAATAAAGCTTTACGATATAAGGCCGTTACGAAAACCTTCTGCCGCCGTTAGTGGATATGCCGGGCTTGGTTTTCAGAGCCCTACCAGATAGCCGAATCTCTTTTTAAACTCGACGGGCGAGGTGTTGACGGCCTTCGCCAACCTGGTAAGAGATTCAGGATTTAAAAAATCGTCTTTTTTAAGGCGGATCATGTATTCGTAGCCTACTTCGTAAGACAGTGTGTTGATATCCACCATGCGAATTTTGGGACGGCCGGTGTCCGCATCGATCATGTCGTCAAAGGATAGAGGCACAAGTCTTCCATCCTGAATCGACGCCATATCGCCCGAGTTGCCTTCCATGAGATATTTGGCGGCGGAAAAGCCGAGGTCTTTCGTATATTCGATATCGAATGGGATCGGCTCCAGCGAACGAAGCTCATAACCGATGTTTTTGTGTACAACCGTTATGTCGAGGCCGAACTCCTCCTTCAACCCATTTTTCATCTGGTCCTTCAGCACCCCTCCGAGATCTATTTCGGCAAGGCGAATGTGCCCGTGCTGATCGAACTCGACGTTGCCCATTTTTTCCAGCTCATGCACCGACAGCCTTTCCGCCAGCCCTTCCGCGAGGATGGCGACGCCGTAAGCGCGATTGGCCGCCCGCCTTTTGATAACGGCTCCCATGAGGATATCCACCACTTCGTGAAGGTTTATATGCTTATCGCGGAACTCTTCCGGAATAACGCACAGGGTGGCGCCGGAGGATTTAGCTATGCCGAATGCAAGATGACCCGCTTTTCTTCCCATGGCGGTCACCAGATACCATCTGCTTGTGCAGGCGGCATCGGTAAGGAGGCTTTTGGTTATAACGCATCCGAAATGCCGCGCCGAAGCGAACCCGAATGTCCGAATGCCGTGAGGCAGGTTCAGGTCGTTATCTATGGTTTTTGGAATGTGTACGAACTGTATTTTGCCTCCGGCGAGCTTTTCAAGCTGGATGGCCGAAAAAAACGTATCGTCCCCGCCGATGGTAATAAGGGCATCGATGTTCAGCTTCTCAAGCGAATAAAGAACATTCTCAAGTCCGCTGTCCATCTTCACGGGGTTAGCTCTGGAGGTTCTAAGCACCGATCCTCCCTTGAAATGTATCTGGCTTACGTCTTCTATGTGCAGTTCTTTTACGTGGTCGGTGTCTCTTTGCATTAAATGCTGAAAGCCGTCATAGATACCTAAAACGTCAACTCCCTCGTTCCGGAGCTTTATGGTTGCCGCTCTGATGGCGCTGTTTATCCCCGGCGCAGGCCCGCCGCCCATAAGAATGCCGCAACGCTTTATTTTTTCCATCGGCCGAGTATATCAGTATTTTTTAGATTGCCTATTAACATTTGAAAGCTCTGAATTGCGAGGATGAAGAGGTTGGCGGGAAAGCTAGTCTCCGAATGATATTCCTATATCTTTTGCCGCTTTTATTACCGAATCCTGAGGGTCGACTTTTCTGTTTCGCGCGGCTTCTTCCAGCGGTACCGTTGTGATATCCGGGGTGTCAAGACAGGCCATTTTCCCGAAATTTCCTTCGGCGATCATGTTAACGGCTTCGACGCCCAACCTCGTGCATAAAATCCTGTCGAAGGCGGAAGGCGTGCCGCCGCGCTGGATATGGCCGAGAGCTGTTACGCGCGTTTCGATTTTTGTGATTTCTTCAATCTCATCACCCAGAATGTTTCCGATGCCGCCGTACCGCACCCCCGTTGTGGGATCGTCAACAGTCCGCTTGATGGTTACTTCACCTTTGACGCTTTTTGCGCCTTCGGCTACGAGCACTATCGAGAAATTCTTTCCACGGCCTTTTCTTTCGTATATTTTGCGGCAAACGCAATCCATATCATACGGAATCTCCGGTATGAGAACTATATGAGCGCCGCCGGCAAGCCCGGAATAAAGGGCTATCCAGCCGGTATCCCTGCCCATTACCTCAACAACCATAACCCTGTCGTGCGATTCGGCCGTCGTCTTCAGCCGGTCGATTGCCTCCGTAACGATGTTTACGGCCGTATCGAATCCAAATGTGTAGTCGGTGGCTGAAAGGTCGTTGTCTATCGTTTTGGGAACTCCTACGATATTCAACCCCTTTTGGCTGAGCTTCAGGGCAGTGCTCAGAGTGCCGTCCCCTCCAACAACGATGAGCGCGTCAAGACCGTTTTTATTGTATGTATCCACCACCCGGTCGCTGACGTCATGCACCACTTTTTTTCCGCCGATTGTTTCGCTGTATGCGTAAGGATTGTCGCGGTTCGATGTTCCGATAATCGTGCCGCCCCGCTGAAGCAGGCCGGCATCCATTTTAAGGTTAAGAGGAACTGTTTCATTCTCTATCAGCCCCTTGTATCCATGGAGAAACCCTGTTAGCTCCCACCGGTATTTGCCGACAGCGCACCGTAAAACACCCCTAATAACCGCGTTCAGCCCCGGACAATCTCCACCGCCGGTAAGTATTCCGATTTTCATAACGGTTAAAGTGTATCAAACATGAGTTGAAGGCAATAATTTTATTGGCCAAATTATGGGAAATTTATTCTAAAAGAATATGGAACAGGATTGAATTTATGTCAAATTTACAATAATTATTGTAAATACCTTACTAATAATAGAAATTTACCTCTACTTATTGACAAAAGGCTGTACTTAATAATAGAATTTAGCGTGATGTTCTTACCGATTGGAAGCGAGGTTGATATGTTTTTAGTTAAGAAAAGGGTTTCCTATGGCTCAATCTGTTGATGTGAAAAATCAGGTCAAAAAGATCAGGGAATCAAAAATGATGAGCAAGGCTGAGCTGGCCCGCAAAACAGGGTTGTCAGTGCAGACGATCGACCGTGTGGAGAAAGGCCATATATGCCGCCTCGACACAAAAAGGAAAATCCTCTTGGCTCTTGGTTTAAAACTCGAAGCGAGACAAAAAGTCTTCGGCGACGAGGTATAACATTTTTTATTTTTTAATCTGAAAATGTTTGGAAATAGGCCTCTAGTGGCAATAGATATTGGCGGGTATTCCATTAAGTTGGTAAGGCTGGCCGAGAGCGCCAAGGGGTACGAACTGCTTGATATGGGGATGATTTCCCTGCCCCCCGATTCAATGGTTGAAGGAGAGATAGAAAATCCCGAGGCCATCGAGGAAACCCTGAAAAATCTGTTAAAGATGGAGCAGTTGAAAAGCAAGAATGCCGTTATGGGGATTTCAGGGCAGTCTGTGATTATAAAAAAAATATCTGTTCCGCGGATGGCGGAAAAAGACCTTGAAGAAATGATAAAGGAGGAAGCCGAGCAGTACCTGCCTTTCGATATAGAAGAAGTAAATCTTGATTTTGAAATCGTAAGCCCGGAGGTGTCGGCGGAAGCGGCGGAAGAGCAGGAAGCTCCGGAAGAGCCCGAAGAGGAGGAAGAAGAACCCCAAATGGACGTTCTGATAGTCGCCGCGCGAAAGGAAACCATTCAGGTGTTTCAGGATGTGGCTGAAGCCGCCGGGCTTCGTTTAAGAGTGCTTGATCTGGATGTTTTCGCGCTGGAGAACATATTTGAACTGAATTACGAGCTTCAGCCCGGCGCAGTAGGCCTTGTCAATATAGGCGCTACTCTGACGAACATGAACATAGTTGAAAACGGTGTAACCGCTTTCAGTCGTGATATCCCCGTGGGCGGCAACACGATTTCCGAAGAAATACAGACGAGACTTTCCGTAGGCTTCTCCGAAGCCGAAAGTCTGAAGCTCGGAATAATGTTCGACGATTTTACGAAAGAGGATGTTGTAAAGCCGATACAGGCCGGAATCGAGCTTATATGCCTGGAGCTTCGAAAAACAATTGATTTATATGAAAAAACCAGCGAACACAAGGTAAGCAAACTTTACCTTTGCGGCGGAACCTGCCTGATGTCGGGAATCGACCGGTTTATCGCGGATAAAGTGGAAACTGAAACAGAGTTTCTAAAGACTTTTCGGAATATAAAAATAAATACGAAGAAGTTTGACCCGGAATATCTTGAAAAGATGGAAGCCGTCATGGCCATTACCATTGGGCTGGCGATAAGGAAAAAAGATGATAAACAGGTGTCTTGAGCAACATGATTAAAATAAACCTCGTAGCCAAAAAAGTCTCGCCGGAGCATCTTTTAATACGCAAGCAGTTCTTTTTTCTGTCAGCGCTTTTGATGATATCCGTTCTGGGGTCGGCTGTTTGGGCCAAAAGCGCCGTGAGCACGAGGGCGGATGTAAGACAAAAACTGAAAGTTGAAAAAACGGAGCTTAAGAGGCTTCAGGCGGTCAAGGTCAAGTACGAGGAATTCCAGAAAAAAGAGGCCAGAAGGAAGGAAATTCTTAAAGCCATCCAGCAACTTGAAAACCGCCGAGAAGGGCCGAGCCCTTTCCTGGATTTTCTGAATGTAATTCTGCCAGTTGATATATGGCTGGAAAAGATAAAGGAAAAAGACCAGAATATCACCATAACCGGATACACTTTTTCCAGCCAGGCTGTCGCGGAGCTTATGAGGTCCATAGATGGGTCGAAATATTTTTCCAAGGTTGAGCTTTCCGAAATACAGCGCCGTGTTATTAAGAGCGAAGAGTTGAAGACGTTCATTATCACCACGCAT
>JAJRYM010000050.1 GCA_024275775.1 Nitrospirota bacterium | reverse complement strand
CTCTCATCGAAAAAGGGCTGACCATAATATCCGACTCTTTCCTCGATGTGTTTGATAAAAGATGCGGGGAAAAGGGCATTAAGGGCGTGCGCAAGATGTCGGAAGGGAAAAACTACGAGGAACTTGTAAAAGATGTGGAAGCATCGGACTATGACCTTGTTGCCATGGGGGCCAAAGGGCTTGGGGAGGTTCCTACTTCACAGCTTGGTTCCGTATGCGAGCGGGTTACCAGAAGAATAAACGTGGACGCGCTTATCATGAAAAACGGCGCTCCCATAAAAGGCGGGCAGGTTGTCGTTTGCGTGGACGGAAGCGGGCAGTCGTTCGCGGCCATGAAGATGGCAATAGATCTCAACAAACGGTTTGGTTGCAGTATTAGCGTTTTATCCGTTTTTGATCCGGATTTTCATTACCACGTTTTCAATAACCTTACGGAAGTCCTCTCGAAGGAAGCCGGCGAGGTATTCAAATTTGATCAGCAAAAAGCCCTGCACGAGGAGATAATAGACGCGGGCCTGGAGAAAATTTATAAGGATCATCTGGACCGGGCGGCCGATATGGCCAAGCGGGAGGGCATAGAGGTTGAAACGGAAATCCTGCCCGGCAAGCCGTATGACGCCATCCTGAACTGGCTGAAAGATAAAACCCCGGCCCTTCTTATGATGGGCAAGCTGGGTGTTCATTCCTGCAACGGTTTGGATATAGGCTCCACCTCCGAGAATCTTTTGAGGAATGCCGACTGTAACATCATGCTTTTCAGCCGGTCGTTCGAGCCGCAGATAACGGAATCCGAAGAGGAGCTGGAAGAGCTTGAGTGGACTCCCGAAGCGCTCGAAATGCTCGAAAGGGTGCCTTCGTTCGTGCGCAGGATGGTGAAAGGCCATATAGAAGCCAACGCGCGCAAGGGCGGCATAAGGGTTATTACTAAAGAAAAAATGGAAGAAGCAAAAAAGAAGATGATGGGAGGATGATGTGAGCTTCATCCCTTACGCGATTTCATGGAACCTTACATCAAGATGTAATCTGGCCTGCGGGCATTGCTATCTTGACGCCGGAACACGGGATAAGGGCGGTGAAGACGAGCTTTCCACGGAAGAGGCTCTTAAAATCGTCTCTCAGATAGCCGAGGTAAATCCCGGAGCTGTTTTGATTCTGACGGGCGGCGAGCCGCTTATGTACAGCGGGATTTACGAGGTATGCAGTAAAGCGTCCGAACTTGGCCTTATGGTGGTGCTCGGCACCGGCGGCACACTGCTTACCCCCAAAACCGTGGCGAAACTTAAAGAGGCCGGCGTCGCGGGCGTGGGCGTGACCATCGATTCGCTGGACGCTGAGGTTCACGACTCCTTCCGGCAGACGCCCGGCGGGCTGAAGGCGGCTATAAAAGGGCTTGAAACGGCGCGTGACGGCGGGCTTGAGATTCAGGTGCAGACGAACGTATCCCAGAATAATATTTTTGAAATACCGCTTATAGCCGAATGGGCGCATCATTTGGGTGCGAGAGTTTTCAACCTTTTCTTTCTCGTATGCACGGGCAGGGGGCAGACGCAGACCGATATCACGCCGGAAGCCTACGAGGATATCCTCAAATGGGCGGTGGATAATCAGAATGCGTTTGACGGCATGATGGTAAGGCCCAAGTGCGCTCCGCATTTCAAAAGAATCCTGCACCAGCAGAACCCGGACCATCCTTTGCTCAAAACATACATAGCCGCGTGCAGGGCGGGCACCCATTATTTCCGCATCACCCCGGAAGGGATGGTAACGCCGTGCCCGTACATGCCGGAACCGGTGGGGGATTTAAAAACGACGGAGCTGAAACAGTTATGGGAAACTTCGCCAGGGCTTCTTAAATACCGCTCGCCGGAATACGGCGGGAAATGCGGCCTTTGCAGGTATCGCCTTATATGCGGCGGTTGCAGGGCGCGCGCTTTCGCCATGTTCGGAGACGATATGGCGGAAGACCAGCGGTGTCTTTATGAGCCGGCCTTCCAGGAAGAGGCGATTACGAATGCCGATACCGCGGCCAAGTTCGGGCAGGAGATATCGGCCGAGTCTAAGGCAAAATGGACGGAAGAGGCTAGGGAAAGGCTGGGAAATATCCCTGTTTTCGCCCGCTCGATAGTTGAGCTGGGAGTGGAAAAATACGCGAATGAACATGGAATAGAAGAAATTACCCCGGAGGTTATGCGGACGGCCGCCCCGCCGCCCGGAGCCGCGATAAGAAAACCGCCCGCAGTGAAGAAAGAAAAACCGGAAGACGGCATCCCGTGGGATCCGGACGCACGGGTGAGAATTGAAGACGCGCCGGAGTTCGTAAGGCCCGGCATTTTAAAACTGCTTCCCATACGGGCAAGAGAGCGGGGGATTAAGAGAATAACAACCGAGTTTGTTTCCGAAATCCGCAATGAGTCGATGATGCTGGTAACCCGGCGGATGAAACGGCTGGGCTTTCAGGGGCTTGACGTAAGCGCTTTTCAGGAAGCCAAGAAAAAGTACAATATGACCGGACGGAAAACCGAACTTGTGGACAGCGTTGTTAAATTTCTTGGCGAGCGCGAGGGGAAAAACGAAATGATAATGGAAAAATTCGCCTCATATTTCGAAGACGATTCGTCGAAAATGGGGTGGACCAAAGAAGCAACATCCAGGCTTGAAAAAGCGCCGGTTTTCATCAGGGGAAAGGCCAAAGAATTCGTCCAGAAATTCGCCAAAGAGCACGGCTACAAGTACGTTACGGAAACCGCCGTGAATGAAGCGATGGCAGAGCTCCCCTTCGGCGCGATGATGAAGAAATAGATGTCGGAAAACAGTCCGGAAAACAGCGAAACCTCCCGGCCTTCACCCCCCAAACGGCCTCTATGGGTGAAGCTTTTTCTGGCGACGAATCTGTTGCTTGTGGCGGGCTTGATAATCTGGGAGGCCGGCCCTACATCCCACACCCGCGAAGAAATAGCCGTGCTTGAGGAAGAAAAAACGGAAGCCGTGCAACACGCTTTGGAACAGAATCCTCAAAATATTTCCGAAAAATCCGGCGAGGCTATTGACTACGTGATTGACGCCGAGGCAAACGACCGGTGGGCGCATTTACGCTTCGCTACAGGCAAACTGTTTTACAGCGAAAAAATCGCCCACGATTCACTTGACTGGGATCTAGCCTTCAGAAGAGCAAAAATCGTAACCAACGGCGGGGCCACCAATCCGAATGGAAAAGCGGGGGTTGTCGCGTACGAAACGGACGATTTCGACGCGATTACATCTGCGCCGGAAAAAGGTTACGCGGTGGATCAGGGCACCGAGAACATAACTGAGGCCAAGAATCCGTTTCTTGACCATTGGTATAATTACGATTACTGGAACCATAAGCTGAGGCCGCAAAAGCGGATTTACGTTATGAGAACCGCCGATGGAAAATACGCGAAATTCAGAATTATGGATTATTACTGCGGCAAGGCCCCGGCCTGTTACAAAATAAAATATCTGTTTCAGGCGGACGGTTCGCGAGCACTCGGTAAATAAAGGTTCTTCCTTTCAGGGTATAAGCTTTCTTATTCGAAGACTTTAGCTTTTCCCTTGGGGTTTTTACGCTGTTCGTTGTCTTTGTTTTTTTTCGTCTCCTTCTTGGTTTCTTTTTTCGTTTCCTTATCTTCTTTAGTTTCCTTGTCGTCCCCCCCCGAAATGACTTTGGCGGGAAGTGTAATCACTCTTTTTATTATCCCGAAAAGCCCTTTGCCGATGGATTGAACGGGAAGACTTTCCGCTTTGGGTTCGTCGAAAGTGCCGCTTATTTTGTAATAAGATGAAACCAGGCTTTTGCCCTTGCCGGTCAGAATATAGCCTGCGAGCGGAATTTTGGACACGAGGCTGTCTATGGATGTGAAAGGTTTTACCTGCATTGTCAAATCGAGTTTTTCATCCCCTATATCTATATCGCCAACGGCCGATATGCGCATGACATCTCCTTCCAGCCGTAAATCTTCGGAATGCGCGACGCCGTGCTTGAAATCAAATGTGCCGGTTATCTCGCTGAAGGGCAGTCCCTCGCCTTGTTGATGCTCTTTCATATCTTTGAACAGGGGGGTGATGTTGAACACGGAAAACAGCGTTGATATGCCTTCAAACTGGTTTATTATTCCATCCCTTACTTTAAGATTCAGCTTTCCCGTAAGCGTGTGGCTGAACGGCGCCCATGCAAGGCCGTCTCCATTTATTTCGCCGTTAACGTCAAGTATCCCATCCATTTTATTCATTGTGGGAATCATGCCTTTCAGGAAATCCCTTAACGAAAGCCCGGTTACTTTTACGGGGCCCCTGAATATCTGCCGGTCTGTCTGGCTGGTATCCAAACTGCCCGATAAATCCCATTCGCCGCCGTAAGCGTAAAAATGAAAACGGGGGAATTCGTATTTCCCTTTGTAATATTTTAACAACGTATCGAGATTTTTATACCGGATGTGGTTGAGGGTGCCTTCTTTTGAATGTATGGTAACGTCCCATTTGGCGTGTATTTCATCCGGATTCTTTTTTTCCGGTTCTTTCGTATGTCCCAGGCCTTTAAGGTCGACAATATCGGCAAGGTGTATAGCGTCTCCATCAATCGTCATTTTTACGACGGGCGGAGAACCGAAGTCGGCTTCAAAAAGTATTTTACCGGCCGATTCCCCCATCTTCCCTTTACCATTCGCGAGAAAATGGTTGCTCCTTAACCAGCCGGTTCCTTCAATGCCGCTGAAGGGCGTTAAAAGAAGCGTGTTAAACCCGACTCCTTTCATGCTCACCTTGCCGGTTATATCAGGAAGTTTGCCGGTTGCCGCGTTTATGCTTACTTTGCCGCCGATGTTGCCCTTGAGCTTAAGAAATTCCAGCAGAGGGTGCGCTGTTTGCAACGGTTCAAGCTGGAGAGTCTGCACATCGGCCTTAAGCCGGATGCGGTTCGTATCCGTTCCTCTTATACGGATGAGTTTCATTGTGCCGGTGACGGTTCCCTGCGCCCCGTCGGGATCGAAGGAGGTAATGAAATCCGGCAAATCTTCCATCTGAAAATCTTTTATATCCGCCGATATTTTGTAATCTCTGAATTCCGGAAATTTTGGAATAACGCCGGAGAGTTTTATGTTTGAGTGCGGAAATGCGATATTTAAGGAATCTATTTTTAGAATTTGTTTGTTGCGCAGGCTTCCTTCAACGGCAACTTTCGATACGATTCCTATCGGCTTGAACACCATTGCTCCGAAGGCGTATTCGGCATCGGTAAAATCGGCTTTTTGGGAGAAATCCATATTATCAAGGTCGCCTTTGATTGAAAGCGAGGCGTTTATTTTTCCTTCGAGCCTTTTCAATGGATCGACTATAAAAATAAGAGTGTCGGCCAGTCCGGAAACATCACCCATTGTCTGAAAGGTGAGATCGAAGCTGTAATTATCTGACCGATAGTTCTTAATACCGCCCGAAACCTGAACCACCGTCGTTCCTGTATTCCAGCTAACGTGTTCTATAAGAATATCGTTGCCGTCCAGAAACGCTTTTCCGCGAAGCTCCCGTATGGGAAGAGCAAAAAATTTATGTTTGAACCCGATTTTATCCAAATAGAGTTCTCCGTAAAAATCCGTAATTTCCGATTTGTCGATATCCAGCGTAAGATGAAAGTCAACGCCAAGCTGGCCGGAAGTTTCGCTGATCGGCTTGACGATATTCAACAGTTCCTCATTTTTTATCCGCGAAAGCAGTTCATCGTGGAACTCTTTAACATCGATGTTGGCGCTAATCTGGGCGATGAGAATGGGGCGGGTGCGGTAATTATCGATAACGCCTGCGATATTTTGAAGAACGTTTGACCCGTACACGGCGTTGATGTTTTTAAAAGTAATCGTGTTCTTGTCGAGGTGCATACTGCCGTTGAGGCCTGTGACCGGGTATTTGAAGGTTTCCAGCTTAAACGTTACTCCTTTAACTTCCATTTGCCCGGATACGAGGGCCGATTTCCCAAGCTGGTCTTTCATCGTAAAACTGTGTAACGGCCCCTCGCATTTGAGATTGGTAAATTTTAATTT
This sequence comes from Nitrospirota bacterium, assembly GCA_024275775.1. Taxonomy (GTDB): domain Bacteria; phylum Nitrospinota_A; class UBA7883; order JACRGQ01; family JACRGQ01; genus JAJRYM01. Next base: position 3,950 of record JAJRYM010000050.1, on the reverse strand, counting down.
GCCTCGCGGTACGACTTTCTTTAGAAGCCGCATCATAGGTTCTTTTTGCTGTGCGGGTGAAATGAGCGACCTTATGCTGGATATATCTATAAACGGGGTATCTACGGATAGTTTCATATAGGGATTTTCGTCCCGTATGTTTGTTATTTTTGCCGAGCCGTTGAGAGCGACTTCCGGAAGCTTGATAAAGATTTTCCTGAAATCGATACTGCTACCGTCGTACTTTCCGTTTACCTCCAGAATCTTTTCTTCTTTGCCGCCCTTCGCGCCAAGCAGTGAAAGCCGGTTTTTAAAATCAAGCCCCGTAACAGGATTGCCTTTGAACGTCAGGTCGGCGAAAGCTGTTCTGGCTTGATACCAGGAAGGCAGTATGTCGCCGATTAACGGAGTCAGGGAATCGAGGTTTATCGAGCCGATGCTGAGAGAGCCGTTAAGATCGTAATCCTTGAGTTCGCGCCCTGTTCCTTTCTGCCTCCACTCCGTGAAAAAACGGATATCGGCCGGCTTGCCTTGTGTCTGAAAAAGTCCGGAAAACCGAATCGTTCCCGGCGCGATAATGCCCGGCGCGCTAATGTTTATTGCCGAAGCCGCGATGAGGCATTCCAGAGGCTTTTTGCGTTTGAACTCGTCAATAATTTTTATTTGACCGCCCAGAAGGGAGATCCTTTTAACGGGAATGACGGATACTTTCCCTCCTGCTTTTTCAGGTATAAGCGAGCTGACGTTCCACTTTCCGTTTTTATAACGTTTCAGGGTGGTAACGGGATTGCCTATTTTGACGTCGGAAATAACAATGTTGCCTATTATCAGCGGCATGATAGGAAGAAAAATTTCCACGCCTCCGCTGGACGCCGAAAAATCTTTCCCCTCAACCGTAATATTGTCGGCGATTATCTTTACACGGGTCGATACGGTGTAACGCAGATTGGTTATATCCAGGCTGATACCGTATTTCTGCTTGAGAACTCTTTTTGCCTCGTCTTCATAAGGTTTGAGTGAGAAACTTTGCTGAAAGCGCCACAGTATGCCTGCGGCGATTACAAGTAGAATCAAAAGGGCGATTAACCCTTTTTTAATTAATTTCATCCGGTATTTTCTTTATTTTTCAGAGCGGTTGAGTCTGTTCAGGATAATGAGGAAGCGGGCGGCATTCAAGCAGAATGTCCCGTCAGTCTGTTTAACTGTGGAAATGAATCGGGCGGGCGTAACCCCGCCCCATGGAATTATCGTAAAAACTTTCCGCCGCATCGCGCCTGTTCCCTATAGAGATAGGGCGATTAGCGGACTATTATGAATATCTTCTGCGTGGCAAAGCAACCGGCTGGAACTGCGGTTTCTCTGCAGTATTGCCGGTCGTAAAATGAAGCCGGGGCTTATTTGTTTTTGTCGATGAGAGATTGAATCTCCTCTTTCGGCCTTACGCCTACGACCTGTTCTTTTACTGCGCCGTCTTTAAAGAAAAGGAGAGTCGGTATTCCGCGGATTCCGTATTTGGCGGCCACTTTTGGATTTTCGTCCACGTTAACTTTGCCTACGGCTATTTCCTCTTTGTTTTCTTCCGCCAGCTCGGCCACGGTAGGGCTTAACATACGGCATGGAGCGCACCATTCCGCCCAGAAATCAACCACCGCTAGTTTGTCGGATTTTTCCACCTTTTCTTCAAAATTGTCATCCGTAAAAATCTCCACTGCGTCGGACATCGGTTTCCTCCAAAAATTTTGTTTATCAGGTCGAAGTTATCGAAGTAACTATAACAACATTACGCCAAAAAGTGAACCTTCCCGGTGCTATTACAGGTTCGCTTTTCAGCCGTTTTTTTTCGGTTCCGTTTTAGCCGTATGGCCGGCATTATTCCCGGTCTGGCCGGGCATCTTTACGTCCAGCGATTCTCCCGTTGCTTCAAATTCCTCTTTAACGCCGGATAAAGCTCTCTGAAGCTCCCTGTACCCCTTTCCGAGAGAACGCGCGACTCCCGGCAATTTTCCCGGCCCGATGAATATGAGCGCCACAACAAGTATTACAAGAAGTTCGGGAAAGCCTATGCCGAACATCGGTTAAGCTGGAAAAACGTAATAAGGAAACATCAGTCGTCTTTGCCGGGCGGCTTGGAGGAGTCGCTGGCTTCTTCGTCGGGCGGGTTCTTTTTTTCGGGAAGGCTGTCTTCTTCTCTGACGGATTTCGTGAAGTTTTTTATTCCTTCCCCCAAGCTGGAGCCGAGTTGAGGTAACCGTTTTACCCCGAACAGAACAAGCACTATTACAAGTATGAGTAACAGCTCCCAGAATCCCAAACCAAACATATCCAAATGATAAGTTAGTCTTAATGTGAAAACAAGGTGTTTACTCGCCTCCGGCCTAGCGGCGGATAATGGCGTTATAGTCACAGCTCTGCTTTGGGGCTATAATCGGGTGTTGGAGGAAGGATAAAAACTGATGAGCAAAGAGATAATTATTAACGTAAACCCTTTTGAAACAAGGGTGGCGCTTATTGAAAACGGTTCGCTGACAGAAATTTTCATAGAACGAGCCGGCGCCCAATCAGTCACCAGCAATATTTACAGGGGCAGGGTGAGAAAAGTTCTGCCTGGAATGCAGGTGGCTTTTGTGGATATAGGTCTTGAGCGTGCCGGCTTTTTGCACCTCAAGGATATAGCCCGCGCAAAAGTGCAAAAACTGACTGATTTTGTCAATTCGGTGCAGAGCCAGGATGAAGATATCGAAAACGAACTCAATTCTTTGGCGGACCCTCCTGTTTTTCCGAGCGATGGAACAAATATCGAGGATATTCTCACGGAAGGGCAGGAGCTTATGGTGCAGGTCATAAAAAACCCGCTGGGCACAAAAGGCTCCCGCATCAGCGCCTATGTAGCCCTGCCGGGCAGGTACCTTGTTCTAATGCCTATGGTGAAACAGACAGGCATTTCCAGACGCATTGATTCCCGCGAGGAAAGAGACCGGTTGAGGGAAATAGTGGAGGAGTGCGGCCATTCCGACAGGGGTTACATAATAAGAACAGCGGCGGAAAACGCCGGCAGGGAGGATATCAAAAGGGATATAGATTTTCTGGAAAAAATCTGGAGCCGAATCCGGGAAAAAAATGAAAAAGCGTCAGCCCCTTTTCTGCTCCACCGAGATCTTGATATCGTTTTGCGTTCCATACGGGATCTGTATCAGCCGGACGTACGGAGAATCATCATAGATTCCGAGGAAGATTATCAGCGGTGCGTCAATTTCATGGATACCTACATGGGGGATTTCAGGCCGGAAATAGAACTGTATAATTCTCCCGAACCTATTTTCGACCTCTTCGGTATCGAAATTGAGATAGAACGCGCGCTTGATACGAAAGTATGGCTCAAATCGGGCGGGTACATAGTTATCGACAGAACAGAGGCGCTTACGGCCATTGACGTAAATACCGGCAAATACGTAGGGGGTATCAGCCAGGAGGATACCGTCCTGCAGACTAATCTGGAGGCGGTAAAGGAAATCGTCTATCAGTTGCCGCTGAGGAACGTGGGCGGTCTGATTATTATCGATTTTATCGATATGGAAAAGGAAGAAAGCAAAGAGAAGGTTTTTTACAGCCTGGAAAACGCTCTTCGACAGGACCGCTCAAGAACAAAAATCCTAAGAGTCTCCGAACTCGGTCTCGTGGAGATGACCCGCAAAAGGACTAGAGCAAATCTTAACAGAATTCTTTGCCGGCCGTGCCCGAACTGCGAGGGGAGGGGCTTTATGAAATCACCCCGTACGGTCTGCTATGAAATCTTCAGGGAAATTAGAAGAAGGCTGGCTAAACGGCCTGATATTAAAAAGGTTGTGATGGTAGCTTCGCCTGAAATATCTGCGGCCGCAGTGGAAGAGGAAACAGGTTTTCTGGAAAAGCTCGAAACGGATTATAACTGCAAGGTTTCCGTAAGGAGCGACCCGGCTTTTCCTGACGAGCAT
>JAJRYM010000049.1 GCA_024275775.1 Nitrospirota bacterium | reverse complement strand
GGCGCTTCTGACAGGCGACCCCGAAATGGGGATTCCGGCCGTTTCCAATCCGGCACTTCGCAAGCAGATTGAAAAGACCAGCAATATATGGCGCGAGTTGAAGCAGACAGTGACAGCGCTCGTGCAAAAATCGGAAGTCATTAATAATGCGGTTCAATATCTGGAAGAACAGAACCCGCTTATTCTCGAACGGCTGGATTATGTTGTGGCAATGTATGAACTGCAGTCGCAAAACAAGATTAAGGCGATAAAAACGACGCAGATTTTCCTGGGACTGCTGGTCGTCGCCGCCGTTCTGCTCGCGTGGTTTCTGGTAGCCCGGCCGATGGTAATAACCCTTGCCGATACATCTGGAAGACTTGCCGAGAGCAACGCGAGATCGCAGGCGTTTTTCGATTCCGCCCCGGACGCCATAATCACGATAGAGCCGGAAAACAACAGCATCGTATTCTTCAGTAAAGGGGCCGAGAAAATGTTCGGCTATACCGAGGAAGAGGTTTTGGGCAAAAACGTAAATATGCTTATGCCGGAGCCTCATCATTCACACCATGACCAATACGTCAAAAATTATCTCAAAACCGGCGAGAAGAAGATTATCGGAAAGGCTATCCGGCAGAAGGCCAAAAGGAAAAACGGCGAGATTTTCGATATTGAGCTACTTGTAAACGAATCCGTTCTGCCGGGCGGTACAAAGTATTTTAATGGAATAATCCGTGATGTTACGGAAAAAATTCTTGCGGAAAAGGAGATTGCGCAGAAAAACAGGGAGATAAGGGCGCAGGCTCTTTACGAACGGACTTTCGCGGAAATCACCTCGCTTTTCAGTTCAAGCTTCGACAGGAAGAAGATTCTGGACGGCATGCTGTCGCTCATGGCGGAGCGCCTGCCTTTTCCCATCCTCGTTTTTTACTTTTACGACGAATGGACCGGCAAGCTTGTTAGCATCGCTGACCACGGCGCGCCCGAAAGCCTGCAAAAGGAGTTTGAGTTCGGCGTGGGGATTGTAGGGCAGGCGGTTTCGGAAAGAAAACAGGTTTTGCTGGAGGATGTGAATAAGCTGGAGATAGATATTGAAACCGGCATCTTTAAGATAAAACCTTCAGCCGTTCTTATCCAGCCGGTCGAATATCGCGAAAAAGCGTTCGGGGCGCTTGTAATCGCTTCCACGCAACCGCTTGAGGAGACCGATACGAATTTCATGGAAAGGCTGGCGATACAGCTCGGCATAACGATTCAGAGCCTGAAACAGTACAACGACATGCAGGAGTTTTCCAAACAGCTCAAGCAGAAGGGCGAGGAAATCTCACGGCAGAATATAGAGCTGGAAAAAGCGAGCAGGCTGAAATCGGAATTTCTGGCCAACATGTCGCACGAACTGAGGACGCCGCTTAACGCCATCATCGGGTTTTCCGAACTGCTGAAGGACGGCGTAGCGGGAGAACTGAACAATGAGCAGGTGGAATACGCAGGCGATATTTTCGGTAGCGGCCAGCATCTCCTTTCGCTGATAAACGATATTCTCGACCTTTCGAAAATCGAGGCCGGCAAG
>JAJRYM010000048.1 GCA_024275775.1 Nitrospirota bacterium | reverse complement strand
TTGCATTTCCGGGTTGGCGGGCTGGAGGCGTACCTTGCCCTTTTCGTGGAAAAACCGTTTGAGCGTCGATTCCCTGCCGTCGATAAGCGCCACCACCATCTGGCCGCGCCGGGCGGTATCGCTTCTTTTTACCACCACCATGTCGCCGTCGAGTATGTGGTCGTCGATCATCGAATCGCCCCGCACGCGAAGGACGTAGGTATCACGCTCGGCAATCATATCTTCGGGAAGGGATATCATTTCCGTATCGGGGTACGACTCTATGGGACTGCCGGCGGCGATTGCGCCGAGTACCGGCACTTTCATGCCGACCTGCACCCCGCCCGCTGTAGGCACCGGCTCTATGGAGCGATGCCGGTGTGGAAATCGTCTTATCATCCCTTTTCTTTCGAGGTTCACGAGATGTTCATGGACGGTTGCGGGCGAGTTGATAGAAAACCTCTTCTGGATTTCGGCGATGCTGGGCGAATAGCCTTCGCTTTCCATGAACCCGCAGATGAAATCCATCAGCTCTTTTTGGCGTTTGGTCATCGTCATGGGGTGATAATAACCGAAAGAAATCCAAAAATCAATCATGGCCCGGCACAGTAACAAACCGGTCATCACGAGGAATCCGAAGGATGACGTGGTGATCTCGATAGGGAAGAGATTGCTTCGGGCGCGGAAACGCCCTCGCAAAGACAGGGCGGGGGATTCTTCCTAGGCGTTGGAGGTGTTGGCCAAAAGCCAGTCGAGATACGGTTTGTATCCATCGGCAATCGGGACGGCGATAATTTCCGGCACTTCGTAACTATGCGCCTCGGAGACAGCCTTGGAAACGGCGTCGAACAGGTCGGCGCGGGTTTTGGCGATTATCAAACATTCGCCGCTTTTTTCCAGTTTCCCTTCCCATTCGTATATGGAGGTTATCCCGGTAAGAACGTTACAGCAGGCGGCCAGTTTTTCGCGCACCATCATCTCGGCGAGGCTTTCGGCCTCCTCCTTATTCGGCGCGGTTACCAGCACCGCGATGAATCCGGCGTCAGTCATTTTTCACCCCGGTATATGAGATAAGAATATAACCGCCGTAAAATTCCACCAGCCCCATAGCGGTAAGCTTGAACATCAGGCCCATCTTCGGCTCGCCGAAAAAGGAGATGAACGCTATTAGCACCGTTCCCATCCCGATAAGCTGAAGGCTTTTGCCGAGATAGTAAATTATGGTTTTCAAACCGGCTCTCCGATGAGATCGTAATCCATTGCGTCGGTTATTTTAACCTGCAGGATGTCTCCCGGCGCGGCTGAGCAGTTATCGAGAATAAGCTCGCCGTCCACTTCCGGCGCCTGTATGGCAAGCCTGCCGAGAAGGAGGCTTTCGGCCTCGTCGAATTTTTCCACCATCGCTTGCATGACCGCCCCGACCCGTCTGAGGTTGTTACGGCGGGATATTTCGCGCTGAATTTCCATCAGCCTGTCTCTTCTCTCCTCCTTGAGGTCGTGCGGAACGTCGTCCTTGAGCAGAGCGGCTTTCGTGCCTTCTTCCGGCGAGTAGGTGAAGACGCCGACGTGATCTAGTTCCGCAGATTCGAGGAAACGCGCCAGCCGGTTAAACTCCTCTTCGGATTCGCCGGGGAAGCCGACAATGAAAGCAGACCTCACAGCGCCGTTCGGCAGAGCTTTGCGGATTTTTTCAAGCAGGCGAAGAATATCGGTTTCGGTCTCCTGTCTGCTCATGCGTTTCAGGACGCCGGTATCGATATGCTGGAAAGGTATGTCTATGTAGGGGCAGACTGTCGGCTCGGAAGCGATGTAATCTATGGTTTCGTCGTTGAGGAGCGTCGGATAGACGTAAAGGATTCTAAGCCATTCCGGCGCCGCTTCGCTCACGACTTTTTTGAGAAGGGAAAGAAGGCCGTTTTTCATGCCGAGATCCGCGCCGTACCTCGTCGTATCCTGCGCCACGAGGCACAGCTCTTTAACGCCTTTCCGCACCAGCATGGCCGCCTCGCTTACGATGTCGGCCGGAGGCCTGCTTTTAAGCGGGCCGCGTATAATCGGAATCGAGCAGAAGGAGCAGGCGTTGCCGCACCCCTCGGCTATTTTCAGGTATGCCGAAACGGCGCCCGGCTGAAGCGCTCTTTCAATGTTGTCGGGACTGTAAACGGCGTCGATAGAAGTTTCGGAAAGCCCGAACAGGTAGTCGATTTCGGGCAGTTCGTCGCCCATTTCATTTTTGAAAAGCTCGACCATACAGCCCATCACGGCCAGCTTTAGGGAGGGGTTCTTCCGCTTGTGTTCGGCGAGTTCGAGAACGGTCTCTATGGTCTCCCTGCGGGCGTCTTCGATGAAACCGCAACTGTTCACAAGAAGGCATTCCGCATCGTCGGGACTGTCGGTTATACGGCATCCTTGCCTTAAAAGGAAGGCTACCGTTTTTTCGGTATCAACGCGGTTTTTCGCGCATCCAAGCGAGACGACGTGGACGCGCATGTTTCTTATCGAATTCACGGCAGGCCGGAAGTTTTACAGTTTTGAGTCGATAATGAAAGTAACAATATCCCCTAATGATACCATCCCAACGTATTTCCCGCGCTCGTCGGTGAGAATAATATTTCGCATATTCTTTTTTATCATGTTGAGCACGTTTGCCCTCAGGGAATCGTCCGGCGATGCGGAGCAGTATCCTTTTATCATCTTATCTTCCGCGTGGAATTTCAGCGGGTCTTTGAAGCGGGCGGCAAGTTTTACCAGAAGCGCTTCGTTGATTATGCCGACAGGTTTTCCGTTTCGGCAGATTACCGTACAGCTTCTCTGCTCGTCCAGCATCGTCCGCGCGATTTTTTTCAGGGGCGTGGCGGGAGTCGCCGTAATGCCGCGCACGGCCGCGGCCGAAAGCGTAGTTTGGTAGCTGATGGCGCTTAGCGCGTAATGCTTCACGATATCGAGATCCGTTACGATGCCGGCCAGCTTGCCGTCCCTGTTTACCACGATGAACCGCCGGAAATTGTAAAGTTCCATCCTTTGCACGGTGTTGATAATTTTTTCCGCCGGCCCGACAGGATGCACGGGGTAGAGCATGGCCTGCTCGACCGCCGTTTTGTTCAGATCGACCCCGGCGAGAAGAGAGGCGATGAGATCTTTTTTCGCGAAAATGCCGACAGGCACTTTTCTGTCAACCACCACCACTCCGCCAATCTTTTTTTCGACCATTTTCCGCACGGTCTCCTTTATGGAGTCCGCCCGTTTGACCTTAATCAGGCGCCGGGACATAATCGATTCGATGTACACTGCTTTTCCCCTTAGATAAAAAATCTATTACATACTATCCCCGGAGCTATTGTTTAACAACAGGTTTCCAGCCAATCGGCTATAATAATTCAAATGATTATCACTAAAAATAAACCTTTCCGGGAAATACTCGGCGCGGTAGGAGAGATAAAATCGCTTTTCCTGCTGGGATGCGGCGATTGTGCCACCCTCTGTAAAACCGGCGGGGAGGATGAACTGCGGGAGATGTCCGCGAAACTTTCCGCCGAGGGGATAGAGGTTGCGGGTACGGTGATTGTGGACGCGCCATGCCATGAACTCGATACGGCGAGAGTGATGCGGAAACATAAAGAGGAAGTCGGCAAAGCGGACGGGATACTTGTTCTCACCTGCGGGGCGGGCGTTCAGGCCGTGGGGGATTCCTGCGACAAGCCTGCCATAAGCGGATGCGACTCCCTTTTTATCGGAAACTCGCGCAGGCATATGCATTTTTACGAGAAATGTTCGGCGTGCGGCCAATGCGTTCTTAACGAGACGGCCGGACTCTGCCCGGAAACCAGATGCCCGAAAGCTTTGGTGAACGGCCCGTGCGGCGGAGCGGTAGAAGGCGCCTGCGAAGTCGATTCGCACAACCGGTGCGTATGGATTGAGATTTACGAACGGCTTAAAAAGCGGGGACAGCTTGACGATATGCTTAAAATCGCCGCGCCGAAAGACTATTCCCAAACAGCCAAACCGCAAAGGCTGGAAGGGCCGCAAGAGCCCCGCGAATGACGGCCGGAAAACCCGACGGTTTTCAGGAAGCCCTTGAAAACCGGTTTACCGTTACGGTTGAAATACCGCCGCCCAGAGGAGCCGACCCGCGAAAGAATCTGGAAATCGCCTGCGCGGTCGCCGGCAAAGTCGACGGCGTTAACGTAACCGACAACCAGCGTGGAATAGTGCGGATGTCTGCGCAGACGTTCGCCCATCTCCTGACGGATGTCGGATGCGAGCCTATTCTTCAGATATGCTGTCGCGACCGCAACAGGCTTGCGCTTCAGTCCGACCTGCTTGGAGCCTCGGCGCTTGGCATAAGCAATATCTGCGTAATGACCGGCGACCACCCGCGTTTGGGAGACAATCCCGGCGCGAAAGCCGTTTACGATATCGACGCGATACAGCTTATGAAACTCGCCTCGGATTTTTCGCGCGGCATAAACATCCACGGAAAGCCGCTTAAGAAACATCCGTCGTTTTTCATGGGCGGCGTGATAAATCCTTTTTATGAGCCGCTGGAGCTTGAGCTGTTGAAAGTTAGGAAAAAGATAATCGCCGGCGCGCGGTTTTTTCAGACACAGCCTTTTTTCGATATGGAAACGGCTAACGCTTTCCTCGAAGCCGTAAAGCCTCTGGATACGAAAATCCTCATAGGCGTAACGCCCCTGAAATCGGCGCAGATGGTAGATTTTCTAAATGCAAACGTCCTTACCAAGCCGATACCGGAAGAAATAAAAAGCAGGATACTATCCGCCGCCGACCCGGCCGAAGAAGGTTTTAGAATAGCCGCCGAGTTCATCGACGGCATAAGGGAAAAGGCGGACGGTGTGCATTTAATGCCGATAGGGCAGATTTCAAAACTTCCCGTTCTGCTTGAGATGATTGAGGAATGAAACAGTGAACGAACCGGCGCGCGCAATGCGAAAACCGGACTGGATGAGAAAGAAGATTTCCCTCGTTCAGACATCCGCGATACGAAAAGGATTGCGGAAAAAAGGTTTGCATACCGTTTGCGAATCCGCGCGCTGTCCGAACATCGGCGAATGCTTTGGGAGAAAACGGGCCACGCTGATGATACTGGGCGACGTATGCACAAGGAACTGCGGGTTTTGCAATATAGACGGGGGCAGGCCGGGACGTACGGACCCTAACGAGCCGGAAAACGTAGCCCGAATGGTAAAAGAGCTGGGGCTGACCCACGCCGTTATTACATCCGTAACACGCGACGACCTGCCGGACGGAGGCGCCGAGCATTTCGCCCGCACGGTAAGGGCGGTGAGAAAATCTAACCCCGCCACGGCTATCGAACTGCTGATTCCCGATTTCGGCGGCGACAGCTCCGCCCTTGAAACGGTTTTTCGGGAAAAGCCGGACATCCTTAACCACAATATCGAAACCGTGCCGTCTCTCTATTCCACTGTAAGGCCGCAGGCAGATTTCGAGCGGTCGCTGGAACTGCTTCGCATGGCGGCATCGTTTAACCTGACCGCCAAATCGGGTATCATGACTGGTTTTGGAGAGACGGAAAGGGAATTTTTGGAAACAATGGAAAGACTTCATGAATCCGGCGTGAAAATCGTCACCGTGGGGCAGTATCTTCAGCCGTCGAAACGGCATCTGCCGGTGGTGAAATATTTTCCGGCGGACTGGTTTGAGGAAATCGCTCAAAAAATAAGGGCCATAGGCATACCGAAGGTCTTCGCGGGCCCGTTCGTCCGTTCCTCCTACATGGCGGATAAGGTGGCGGCGTTATGAAATTCGATTTTTCGAGAATAGACCGGCTTCCGCCGTATGTGCTGGCCGAAGTAACGCGGCTTAAAGCCGAAGCGCGGCATCGCGGGGAAGACCTTATCGATTTCGGCATGGGGAATCCCGACCTGCCGACCCCTCCGCATATAGTCGAAAAACTTGTGGAGGCCGCCCGCAAACCGAAGAACCACCGTTATTCGCTGTCAAGGGGAATACCGAAACTGCGCAGGCGGATAGCCGACTGGTATAAAAAGAATCACGGTGTCGATATAGACCCGGAAACCGAAGCCGTTGTTACCATCGGTTCCAAGGAGGGGATTTCCCACCTGATGCTGGCCTGCATAGGGCCGGGCGATTCGGTGCTGGTGCCGACGCCGACCTATCCGATACATACCTACGCCGTCGTTATCGCGAACGGAGACGTGATACATGTGCCGCTTGTAAGCGGGGATTCGTTTTTCGACAGCCTGAAGGACGCGTTTGAAAACAGCTGGCCGAGGCCGAAAATGCTTCTGCT
>JAJRYM010000047.1 GCA_024275775.1 Nitrospirota bacterium | reverse complement strand
TGGCGGAAAAAGCCGCAAAACGGATGGGACTGTCAAGAAGCAGGTTATACGTCAACGCGGTGCAGGCTTATCTTAAAAACTATCCCGATAACGATGTCACCGAAAAGCTCAATCGGATTTACACGAAGGAATCTTCTTCGCTGGAGCCCGTGATATCCACAATACAGTCATCTTCGATTGAACCGGAAGAGTGGTAATAAAGCGCGGGGAGATATGGTGGGCGTCGCTTCCCTCCCCCGAAGGTTCGGAGCCGGGATACCGCAGGCCGGTTCTGATTATGCAGTCCGACGACTTTAACCGAAGCGGTATTAATACGGTAATCGCGGTTGTTATCACTTCCAATCTGCGGCTGGCCGACGCGCCGGGGAATGTTCCGCTTTCGAGAAAAGCAAGCGGACTCCCAAAACAATCGGTGGCTAACATCTCCCAGTTGATCACTCTGGATAAATCTTTTTTGACCAAAAAGGTGCGCCGACTTTCAAACCGCGAGTTCGTGCAGGTGGAATCCGGCATCCGCCTTGTTTTATCGCTTCAAGGGTAAAAGGAAGAACCGTATTTCCGCCAATTATCGGCGGAAGGGAAATCAGGGGAGGTTGAGGTATTTGTGGATTTGGAGGTTGAGGCGGAGGGGAAGGCCGCTTGCGAGTATCCATTCGGCGAGGTCGGCCGGGGCTACTTTGCCGTGGACGGGTGAAACGTTCACCGTGCAGATTGCAGAAAGGTTTCTTTTAACCGTTTCGGCGGCAGACCAGTTGAAATCGTCTTTTGAAGAGACGACGAATTTTATCTCGTCATTTTCCGTTAACAGTTCCAGATTTTCGTAAAGGAAAGGTTCGGCAGAACCGCTTTCGGGGCATTTGATATCGACTATTTTCACAGCCTCTTTCGGCAGTGGCGAGAGGTCGATAGTGCCGTTTGTTTCCACCATCACCGTGTAGCCGTCCGAGAGAAGTTTCCTCGCAAGCTCCGGCGTGTTTTCCTGCAACATCGGTTCGCCGCCGGTTATTTCCACAAGCCGGCAGTCGAATTCCGCAACTTTTCCTGCAATCTCCGCGATGCTCATGAAATCGCCGGTTTCCCACGCGCCCGAAGTGTCGCAGTAACCGCATCTCAGATTGCACCCGGCGAGGCGCACGAAGACCGTAGGCAGTCCGGCGCGCGTCGATTCGCCTTGAAGCGACAAAAAGATTTCGTTTACCTTCAGTCCACCGGGCATCGGAAGCCGACCGTCAGGAAGAGACCGTGGGGCTGTCCGAACGGGAAGCCGTTTTTTTCTTTCCGCTGGATTTCTTGCCGTTCCGGCGTGAGGCGCCGTTTTTAGAAGAGTCCGAAGAGCCGGACGGCTGTAGAACCTTGATGGCGGCAAGCGCCGCTTTCTGCTCCGCTTCCTTTTTGGATCTCCCTTTGCCTCCGGCCAGCTTGCGGTCAGTCACGCGCACCTCAATCTCGAACATTCTCGAATGCGACGGGCCGTGCTCGCCGATGATAACGTAATGCGGGTCGGCGCTGAAACGGTTCTGGGTAAGTTTTTGAAGCTTCCCCTTAAAATTGTTCGCCTCGCGGTTAGGCGGGCGGCTGACGATATCGTGCCGGAAGAATTTCAGAATAAAATTCCTTCCCTTCTCGAAACCGCCGTCAAGATAAATAGCGCCGACAACCGACTCGAAAACATTAGAGAGAATGGAGTTCTTCCGCCTCCCTCCGCTTCTGGCCTCGCCGGAGCCGAGCAGGATGTATTTGCCGATGCGCATACGGCGGGCGATGACTGCGAGCATTTTTTCGCTTACAACCCACGATTTTATATCGGAAAGGCCGCCTTCGTCGTAATGCGGAAATTTTTTATAGATGAAGCTGGAAACAACCAGCCCCAGCACAGAGTCGCCAAGAAACTCCATCCTTTCGTAATCGGACTGATCCTTAATCTGCTTCTCGTTGAGATAGGAAGGGTGCGTAAGCGCCGTATTGAGAAGGTTAAGGTCGGAGAACCTGTATCCGATTTCCTTTTCAAAACCGCGAAGCAGTTTTTCTCTGGCGGGGTCTCTTTTTTTAAGTTTTCTCCAGAAAAATATCATTGAGGTTTTCGCATAATAAGCGAGGCGTTGGTGCCTCCGAAGCCGAACGAATTGGAAAGCGCCACCCTGACCTCCCTTTTCACCGCTTCGTTAGGAACGTAGAAAAGGTCGCACCCTTCATCGGGCGTATCGAGATTTATGGTCGGCGGCAGAATATCCTCTTCGATAGCCTTGGCGCAGAAGACGGCTTCGATGCCGCCGGCCGCGCCCAGCAGATGGCCTGTCATCGATTTGGTGCTGGATACCGCGAGCTTGTAGGCGTGCCCGCCGAAAACCTTCTTTACCGCTTTTGTTTCAATTATGTCGGCAATCGTTGAAGTGCCGTGAGCGTTTATGTAATCAATCTCCTCCGGCTCCATGCCCGCGTCCTTTACGGCATTGCTCATACAAAGGGCGGCGCCGTCGCCTTCCGGCGGGGGGGAAGTAATGTGATAAGCATCGCTACTCGTGCCGTATCCCACAACTTCGCAGTAGATTTTCGCCCCTCTTTTAAGCGCGTGTTCATACTCCTCAAGAATCAGTATGCCGGCCCCTTCGCCAAGTACGAAGCCGTCGCGGTCTTTATCCCACGGCCTGCTGGCGCGCTGAGGATCGTCGTTTCTGGTTGAAAGAGCCTTCGCCGCCGCGAACCCGCCGATTGCCAGAGGGCATACAACGGCTTCCGCCCCGCCGCATATCATGACGTCCGCCTCGTCGCGCTTGATAATCCGGTATGAATCGCCTATCGAGTGTGTGCCGGCGGCGCAGGCGGTAGAGAGAGCGACATTCGGGCCTCTGGCGCCCGTCATCATCGAAACATGCCCGGCGGCCATATTTACTATGACCATCGGAATGAAAAACGGTGTTATTTTGCGCGGGCCGCTTTCAAGATATCTCTTGTGATACTTTTCTATAGCCGGAAGGCCGCCTATGCCGGCGCCGATAATCACGCCGGTGCGGGGCGCAAGCGAATCGCCTATTTGAAGAGAGGCGTCATCCATCGCCATACGCGCGGCCGCGACGGCATACTGGATAAACACATCCATTTTTTTGATTTCTTTACGGGAAATCCAGGCGGCGGGGTCGAACCCTTTTACCTCGCCTGCGATTTTTGAGGCGAAAGATTCGGGATCAAAACGGGTAATCGGGCCTATGCCGCTCCTGCCTGCCCTGATTCCCTCCCATGTTTCCGAAACAGTGTTGCCGAGAGGGGTGAGCGCCCCCAAGCCGGTAACAACAACCTTTCTGGGCAAGGGTGCTTATTCGCTCCTTTTTGAAGTTATGTAATCTGTGGCGTCTTTTACCTTGAGAATCTTTTCGGCATCCTCATCGGGGATTTCAATATCAAAAGATTCCTCAAACGCCATAACCAGTTCGGCCGTATCCAGAGAATCTGCGCCGAGGTCTTCTATAAACGAAGATTCCGGTTTAATTTCATCCATTTTCACGTCCAACTGTTGTGAAATAATATCGTTTACCTTGGCTACAACATCCATACTTGCTCCTCTTTTAGATTTAAAAACCGAGAGTATTCTAGCATTTTAAAAACAGAAATTTATACGCTATTAAAATTTATTTATCAGGATATTACCACGATTTTTTGTATAGAAAAACAGTGAACGCGGCAGAACAGCCATCAAAGCTGAAACTTCCCGGCAAAAACGAGGGAAAATGTATCGCCCGTTCCGGCAAACCTCCTTTTTATTTATTAAGTTATTGCGCTCACAACGGCGGAAATTAAAATCGTAACCCGCACTCGCATATATGCAATTTTTGACCGCCTGAATGATTTTTCATACAGACACCATACAGTGCGCTATAAAATATTCTTTATTTCCAATAAGTTAAATAGTGGCATGAGATTTGCCCTATTAGAGGTTAGGGTTCGCTCAACAATGTATATTTTGAGTGTTTCCTCCTCTCCTAGTGGGGGTGGGTTCCCACTCGCCCACCCCCCATTTACTTTTCAAGCCGGATATCCTAGACATCAAGCTCAAAACCGGCCGAGTTTTGCTGTATGAACCTGAATCTGGGAGCCGCTTCTTTCCCCATAAGCTCGCTAAACGCCGTTTCGGTCTCTTTTTCGCCAACAAGTTCAACGCGAAGCAGGCTCCTTTTTTTACGATTCATGGTGGTTTCCTTCAGAACGGACGCAGGCATTTCCCCCAGCCCTTTGAAACGCGCCACATCCAGTTTCCGATTTTTGTGCAATGCGAGGATTTCTTCTTTTTCCGCATCGTCCGTTGCGTAGAGAACCTCTTTCCCGACGGTTATCCGATACAGCGGGGGCACCGAAAGGTAAACACTTCCCCTCTTGATAAGCGGGGTCATGTAGCGGAAAAAGAAGGTAAGCAAAAGGATGCTTATATGCGCGCCGTCAACGTCGGCATCCGACATGATGATTATTTTTTCGTACCGGAGGCCGTTTATGTTGAAATTTTCTCCGAAACCGGTGCCGATGGTAAGTACGAGGGCTTTAAGCTCGGCGTTATTCAGGAGTTTCTGCCCGGAAGCGTTTTCGACATTGAGTATTTTCCCCCGTAGCGGCAGAATGGCTTGGGTTCGCCTGTCTCTGGCCTGCTTGCTTGAACCGCCGGCCGAATCGCCTTCCACAATGAAAAGCTCCGAATCGGCCGGGTTAGTGGACTGGCAGTCGGCCAGCTTGCCCGGAAGCGTAAGCCTGTGCGAAATGGCGCCTTTGCGCTGGACTTCCTCCCTGGCGGCGCGGGAGTCCATCCTGGCCTTCGCGGCAAGCTCCACACGCGCCACCAGATCGGCGGCCGTGGACGGATTTTCTATGAGGAACTGCTCGAAAATAGGCCTCAAGATATTCTCAACCTGTCCCGCCACTTCCGGGTTGTTAAGCTTTTCCTTGGTCTGCCCCTGAAACTGCGGTTTCTTAACGAACACCGAAAGAACCGCCGTCAACCCTTCCTTTACGTCCTCAACAG
The DNA here is from genome assembly GCA_024275775.1 of Nitrospirota bacterium. Taxonomy (GTDB): domain Bacteria; phylum Nitrospinota_A; class UBA7883; order JACRGQ01; family JACRGQ01; genus JAJRYM01. The sequence continues at coordinate 2,123 of JAJRYM010000047.1, read as the reverse complement.
TTATGGGAAGCGGTTTCGATTTTCTTCTTTCCATCTCCCGGCGGACGGTTTTAACGAGCGCCGACCTCAGGCCGGCTTCGTGCGCGCCTCCGTCAACGGTATGGATGGAGTTGCAGTAGGATTCGATTCTGGATTCGGTGCTTTCCGTCCATTGAAGAGCCGCTTCGCAATGAATATGATTATCGCCGATGGCGTAAAACGGCTCCTCGAATATCCCCTTTTTACCGGCGAGGACTTCCATTATGTAATCCTGTATGCCGCGTTCAAAATGGAAAACTTCTTCAGAGTCCGTCCGCTCATCCTTCACCGTTATCCTGAGACCTCGGTTAATAAAAGTTTTCGACCGCGCCATAGCGCATACGGTTTTGAAAGAAAAATCGATTTTTCTGAAAATCTGCCCGTCCGGCACAAACGATATCGACGTGCCCCTTTTACGCGACGCTTTAACCTTCCTGAGCGCTGAGACCGGTTTCCCGCGTGAAAAGGACTGCATCCATTCATGGCCATCGCGGAAAACTTTTACGTCCATCGTTTCGGAAAGAGCGTTCACAACCGAAATGCCCACCCCGTGAAGTCCGCCCGACGACGAGTAAGACTTGTTATCGAACTTGGCTCCGGCATGAAGGGTGGTCATTATCAGCTCGAGCGCAGATTTTTTATACTGTTTGTGGGTATCTATCGGTATACCGCGGCCGTCATCGGCGACGGCCACTTTGCCGTCCGCTCCGAGGATGACGTCTATATTTTTACAGTAGCCGTTAATCGCCTCATCCACGGCGTTATCCAGCGCTTCCCACACAAGGTGATGCAGGCCGTTGAGGTCGGTGCCGCCTATGTACATACCGGGGCGGGCGCGCACAGGCTCCAGCCCTTTAAGCACTGTGATGGATTTAGCCGTGTAATTCTTACTCATAGACAACCTCCGTCAGCTTTTTCCGCAAGCCTCCGTAGGACCGCCCCGCTCCGGCGCGCCTGCCCGGCTCCATTTCGCCTATCTTAAGGATGGACGGCCTGCCGGTATCGAACACCAGCCTGAGACGGCTTTTTAAATCTACGTTCCGCACGCCGATTATCCTGTTGCCTTCCTTCAATTTTATCAGCCGAACGCCGGCGCCGGGGCCGGAAAGAAGCGGAACTTCCTCCAAGCGGAACAGCAATCCCTTCCCGCCGTCGCCCGCGATATAGACCAGAGGTTTATCGGCCGGCAACAGATATAAAACGGCGTTGTCCTGCTTGAGGTTAGCGAACCTTCTTCCCGCGCGGGTCGTTTCCAAAATATCGCCTCGGCGCAGTCTGAATCCCGCACCGTTTGCCATTACTACCAGAAATTCTCTATCGTCCGGCCTGCCGGACGCAATATGAGGCATGCGGAAAACGGCTACGAGTTTTTCGCCGTCGCCGAATTTGAATATCGACTGTACAGGCTCGCCGAAGCCTGTTGTCTGCGGAAGCTGATAGGCGTCGATAACGTAAAGCCGGCCGGCGGACGAAAAAAAGCAGATATGCTCGTTAGTATCCATCGGGATGATATCCATCAGGGAATCGTTTTCCTTGAAGCGAAGCTGGTCTCTGTTCGGCTCTTTCCTGATTCTGCGCACCCATCCGTTCCGGCTTACTATTACGAAACATTTTTCATGCGCTATGAAATCGGCTTCCGAGTATTCATCCTCATCGGCCACAGCCCCCGCAAGCAGGGTTTTGCGCCTGTCCCCGTAGGTTGTCACTATTTCAAGGAGTTCGTTTTTGACCACCTTTTTAAGTTTTACGGCGGAGCCGAGAACAGACTCAATCCATTTTCTTTTTGTATCGAGAGTTTCCGCTTCATCGGTTATTTTTTTTATTTCCAGCGATACGAGCGAAGAAAGCCGCAGGTCAAGAACGGCGTCGGCCTGTTTCTCGTCGATGCCGAATTTCTGCATCAGGCCGCGCCGCGCTTCATCGCGCGATTTCGATTTGCGGATAAGAATAATCGCCTTGTCGATATCCATCAGCACTTTCAACAGGCCGCGCAAGATATGAAGCCTGTCGAGAATTTTGCCGAGATCGAATTCCAGCCGTTTCCTTACGGTATCGAACCGGAACTGAAGGAAAATATTCAGCATCTCCAGAAGAGACATCCTGCG
>JAJRYM010000046.1 GCA_024275775.1 Nitrospirota bacterium | reverse complement strand
CTGGCCCGCAAAATGAAAAATCTTGCACAGAAAAACAGCCCGGCGTCCGCCATGCCGTCATTCCTCGGCGGCGGCGCCTATAAACATTTCATCCCTTCGGCGGTTGACCATCTTGTTTCGCGCTCGGAATGGTACTCCGCTTATACGCCTTACCAGCCGGAGATAAGCCAGGGCACGCTTCAGGCGATTTACGAATTTCAAAGCTACGTTTGCGCTCTGTTCGGCGCGGATGTGGCCAACGCATCCATGTACGACGGCGCCAGCGCGATCGCGGAGGCCGCCTTGATGGCGCGCAGAATTACGAAAAAACGGGAAATTATCGTTTCGGACCTCGTGCATCCGCGATGGCGGGAGGTCATTAAAACCTATTCCCGTTTCCACGGAGTAAGAATAATCGAAACGGCGGATTATCAAAAAGGAGCTGTCGATGCCGGCAAGCTGGCCGAACTGATAACGGACGATACCGCGGCGGTGGCGGTTCAATCGCCCAATTTTTTCGGCAATATTGAAAACCTCGCCGAAATCGCCGAACTGTGCGAAGACAAAAAGATTCTTTTCATCACAGGCGTGGCCGAAGCGATGTCGCTAGGCCTTCTGAAACCGCCGGGAGAGTTCGGCGCGGATATAGTCGTCGGCGAAGGGCAGTCGCTCGGCATCCCTCAATCGTTCGGCGGCCCTTATCTCGGCCTTTTCGGAACGAAACAGAAATATCTTCGGCAGATGCCCGGCCGATTATGCGGCAGGACAACCGATCTGGACGGCAAACCCGGCTTTGTGCTTACGCTTGCGGCGCGGGAACAGCATATCAGGCGGGAAAAAGCGACCTCCAACATCTGCTCGAATCAGGCGCTCTGCGCGCTGAGAACCGCCGTTTACCTTTCGCTGATGGGGAAAACCGGCTTCGCCGAAACGGCGCGCGCCAATTTCGACGCCGCCTCGGCCCTCAAAGATAAAATCGATTCTGCCGGTAAAGCGGAACGACTGTTCGACCTCCCTTTCTTCAACGAACAGCTTGTCCGCACCGAAAAGAGTCCCGCTGAAATAAACAGCCAACTGGCCGCGAAGGGGGTTGTTGGCGGGCTGGACGTTTCCCGCTTTTATCCCGATATGAAAAACTGCCTCCTTCTTACAGCCACGGAAACCACTCGCCCTGAAGATTTGGATATCCTCATGGAAACTCTGGAAAGCTGACGGGATGAAAAACGAAGGCGCGCGCGGACTGGTGTTCAACGAACCTCTGATTTTCGAAAAGGGAAGCCCCGGCAGAATCGGCTGTGATATTCCCGAAACCGGTTTCAATAAAAAGAGTCCGGCCGGTTTTTTGAACCGGTCTCTGCTTCGCGGCGGCCTTGAGGGAATGCCGGAAGTATCCGAGCCGGAAGTCGTTCGGCATTTCACCCGCCTTTCGCAATGGAATTTCGGAGTGGACAGCGGTTTCTATCCGCTCGGCTCCTGCACCATGAAATACAATCCCAAGATAAACGAGGTCGTCGCAGGTCT
>JAJRYM010000045.1 GCA_024275775.1 Nitrospirota bacterium | reverse complement strand
TTCAACGCCATAGTGCGCGGCAAAGCCGAGGTTGAATCCGCCGACCCTGTGCGGGTAATCCTGAACTCCTACGAAAACGGCGTTACCGACGAGTTCATTATCCCTACAGTAATAACGGACGAAAAAGGCGAACCGGCGGCAACGCTGAAGAGCGGCGATGTTTTTCAGATTTTCAATTTCCGCGCAGACAGGGTAAGGCAGATAACGAGAGCTCTCGACGAAAAAGATTTCGACAGGTTCGACCGGGGCGAAACGCCGGACGTATCAATTATCTGCATGACCCAATACTCGGAAGATTTCGATCTGCCGGTGGCTTTTGGAAAGGATGCCCCAAAAAACGGGCTTGGGGAAATTCTCTCTTCCCTTGACGTTCCACAATTCCGCACGGCCGAAACGGAAAAATACGCGCATGTAACCTACTTTTTCAACGGCGGAATGGAAACGCAGTTCCCCGGCGAGCACAGAAGGTTGGCGCCTTCGCCTATGGTGGCCACCTACGATCTCAAGCCGGAAATGAGCGCCTACGAGGTGGCGGATAACGTGGTGTCGGCCGTAAAGTCGAATAAATACCGGTTCATAGTCGTAAACTTCGCCAACGGCGACATGGTGGGGCATACCGGCATATTCGAGGCGGCTCTGAAAGCGGTTGAAACCGTGGACGCCTGTATCGGAAGAATCATGGAGGCGGTAAGCAAAGTCGGCGGGTGGCTTATCATAACGGCCGACCACGGCAACGTAGAGGAGATGGTAGGGAGCCATGACGAGCCGATTACATCGCACAGCACAAACCTTGTTCCTTTTTACGTCGTCGGGCCGGAAAAAACGAAACTCAACCCGAACGGCGGAGCACTGTGCGACGTGGCCCCGACGGTCTTATCGCTCATGAACATCCCCCAGCCGGACGAGATGACCGGACGCTCCCTCATAGTCAGGCCATGAGCGGCCCCGTTACTACATACAGGAACCTCGGCGAATTCATAAGCCGGCTCGAAGCCGAAGGGGAACTTCTGCGCGTGCGGGAAAAAGTAAGCCCCATCCTTGAGATAACGGAAATGGCCGACCGGATGTGCAAATCGGAAAACGGCGGGAAAGCGCTTCTTTTCGAAAACGTGGAGGGAAGCAGAATGCCTCTGCTCATCAACGCTTTCGGCAGTATGAAAAGGATGGCCATGGCGCTGGGCGTGGACGACGTTGAGGAGATAGCCGGGCGAGTATCCGCGATTTTGAATATGGCGCCACCCGAATCGGCGATGGATAAAATGCGTACGCTCTCCACGCTGATGGAGATAGCGAAATTTCCACCGACCCGCGTTGCCGGCAGAGTGCCCTGCCAGGAGGTCGTAAAAACCGGCGGCGATATAAATCTCTATGAAATTCCGGTTCTTCAATGCTGGCCGGGTGACGCTGGGCGGTTTATCACTTTCCCGCTTGTATTCACGAAAGGGCTCGACGGCAGGCGCAACGTGGGAATGTACCGCATGCAGATATTCGGCAGAGATACGGCCGGAATGCACTGGCAGATTCACAAGGACGGCGCGCATCAGTTTCACGAATACCGCAAGGCTGGAAAGCGGATGGAAGTGGCTGTCGCCATCGGCACCGAACCGGTAGTCACTTACGCGGCCACCGCGCCGCTTCCGCGCGGGGTGGATGAGATGGTGCTGGCAGGGATGATACGAAAGAAGCCGGTTCGGCTGGCCAAATGCAAAACCGTAAACCTCGAAATACCGGCCGATGCGGAAATAGTGCTGGAAGGATACGTGGATCCGGCCGAAGAGTACGCGCTTGAAGGGCCGTTCGGCGACCACACCGGCTATTATTCGCTGGCGGACTACTACCCCGTGTTCCACGTTACGGCGATAACGCACCGAAAAAATCCTGTCTATTCCACAACCGTCGTCGGACAGCCGCCTATGGAGGACTGCTATATGGCATGGGCAACCAGCAGGGTTTTCCTGCCGATGCTCAAAACCGTTCTGCCGGAGATACATGATTACAACCTGCCGTGGGAGGGGGTATTTCATAACTGCGTTATCGTCTCCATGGAAAAAGAGTTCCCCGCCGAGCCGCACAGGGTGATGAACGGTATGTGGGGCGTGGGGCAGATGAGTTTCGCTAAAATGATTCTGGCCGTGGACGCGGATGTGGACGTAAACGATTACGGCGAGGTACTGCGCGCGTTCCTCAACAATCTCGACGTAAAGGAAGACCTCTTCCACTCGGAAGGTATTCTAGACGTGCTGGACCATTCCGCCCCCGAACCTATGCGCGGTTCCAAGCTCGGCATAGACGCCACGCGGAGAATAGGCGGGGAAAGAAAGCGGAAGCTGACGGCGGCGAGGCCAATCAACAGGAAAACTATTGCGGAGGAATGTTCGCGCCAGTCGGTACTCAAATGGAACATAGTCGGCGAAGAGTGCCGAAACCGCGTCCTCATCTGCTCTATCGATAAACAGAAAGCCGGGCAGGCTACCGAAACGGCAGGCAATTTCCTGAGCGGGGCGACAGGCGAAATGGTAAGCATCGTTATGATGGTGGACGGCCATGTGAACCCCGACGACCTTTCCACCGTCATGTGGAGATTTTTTAATAATACCGACCCGCGCAGGGACATTATCATCAGAGGCGAGCATCTGATAATCGACGCCACGAGAAAAATCTCCGGCGAGGGGCACGACAGGGAGTGGCCGGAAGATATCGTCATGGACGATAAAACGAAAAGAAGGGTCGATAAAATATGGCCCAAACCGGGGATGGAGATTTGAACCCGCTTTTAAGAAAAATACTCGAAAACAAGCGCGAGAAAATTGCCTCGGCAGAGCGCGAACTGCCCTTGGCAGAACTGAAAGCGAGGATGGCCGACGTTCCACCGGCAAGAGGATTCGCGGGGCCGATTCTTCAATGCGCGTCTAAACATAAAATAATCGCCGAAATAAAAAGGGAATCGCCCGGCACAGGTTTTCGCCGCGAAGATTTTAACCCGGCGGAAATCGCCGTAGGGTATCAGAACGCGGGCGCGGCGGCGATATCGGTGCTGACCGATGAAAAATTCTTCGGAGGTTCGACGGAAATTCTACGGCAGGCGCGCGCGGAACTGTCGCTTCCCGTACTGCGAAAGGATTTTATCCTTGGCGCCTATCAGATTTACGAAGCGAGGCTTATCGGAGCCGACGCCGTTTTACTGATGGCTATAAATTTCGATTCGCCCGCACAAATCGCCGAGCTCGCCGGCACCGCCGGGGAATTGGGGCTGGAGGTTCTTCTGGAAATACACGACGAAGAGGAGCTTTCATTCATTCCCCAAAAACCGGTATGCGTTGGCATAAACAACCGCGATTTCAAAAGCGAAGATTTAAAGGTCGATATGGAAACAACACACAGACTTGCCCCGCTGGTCGGACAAAGAAAACTCCTCGTTAGCGAAAGCGGTATAAGCGACGCCGAAACGATGAGCGAGCTTGAAAAACTCGGCGTGGACGCTTTCCTCATCGGCAACGCTCTGATGCAAACCCCCGACCCGGCGCTGACGCTAAGAAAACTTCTCGAACGATAAAAAAGGCCGGGAATTAAAGGAAGAACCCTTCCGCCTCCGCTCAAGCTCCCGTCTTCGCCCTGCGGGCTTCGCCGGGACAAGTCCGTCTCCGTACTAAAAGTGCGGAGGCACCTTCCCTTAATAAAAAAGGGAAGGATAAACGGTGCAGGAAGCCGGCCGTGCGAGAGAAGCGGGGAATTACGGCTTGCCGCGCCGCATAGAAACGCACAGGAAGCGGAAAGCGAATTCAGGTTACGGCCTGTTTTAAGGCCTCTATTTCATCAATACAACAAGCCCGGCGGTGCCGGTAAAGTTGGGAGTGGTGGTTCCGATGATGAGGCTCTTGTCCTGCGACATAACGCCGTGGAATGTCGTATCCATATTGAAAGTCACCGTGCCGGCCACATCGATAGAGTAGATGCCCCCGCCAGAGCTGGAAATGGTTCCGTTTGCAAACACTCCGTCGGAGACGGCGGTTATCAGGCCTGTGGTGTCCACAACCTCCGTTTCGGATAACCACCCGGCGCCGCTAACCCCGGCATTAAATTTCAGGACATGCCAGGTTCCGGCAAGATCGCTGGTGATGTAGGTGCCGCCGGGCGAGGGAGCGATATAAAGGTTGGCGATATTGGGATCCGCCGCAAAGCCGGTAAAGGTGCCGATTTCGAGCAGGTTGTCCAGCGACCTAATGGCATGCCGGGAGGGATCGGCGGCTTCGGAAACTACGCCGTTCGCAGAGAGGGTGACCGTTGTGCTGGGGCCTCCTATGTTGGCCACGTTGCTGTCGAGGCTATCCACGTAAGCGGAATAGGCTTCCAAACCCACGGAGTCAACAAGAACGTTGAAATAGGCCCTATCCGCCAGGGACGAATTGCTTGCGAGGTTATTTGCTACTGCGCTCCCAGCGATATCGGCAGAAACGAAAGTCCCGCCGCCCCTTACGAAGGTGTTAATATTATAGTCATTCAAGCCGTTGCGTACGACTGCAACCACCAGGTTCTTGTCGAGCGACATCCAGCCGTGAACGTCAGGGTCGTACTCGGCAAGCTCACCGCTGACGTTTATCTGGAATGTTTCGGGAGTACCTAACACCGAACTGTCCGATGCCACGCCCGCAACCCGCGTGGGAACTCCTGCGGAGTCCACCGATAACTCTTCCCAAACCCATTTTCCGTTCATGGGAATCGCCGAGCCGGATTTAAGCGAATGGCCGTACCACGTCCCCGCCAGGTCGGCGGTCGAGAAAGTTGTCGTCCTTGTGCTCGCTTGGCCAGAAGCGCCGGAGTGGTTCCAGTATCTCGCCATTAGGAACGAACTGTTCCCGTTGACATCAGTCTTCGAACCGGCAACCACTATTCTGCCGTAAGGGTCAATCTTCATGCGATTCAGGCGGTGGGTGACATCCACATGGGTTGAGACCAGGCCGTCGCCGGAGAAGGTGGTGTCGAGAGTGCCGTCGCTGTTGTAACGCGCGAGGGCGAGATCGAACTTTCCGGTTAGAGAATCGCCGGTAAGCCCTCCCACGATGAGCTTGCCGTTCTTGTCGATGGCGATATCGTGCGCTTCGTCCAAAAGATTGGCGAAGTTGGTGGTTACCTTGCCGCCTGTGCCGAATGTCGTATCGAGCGTTCCATCGCTGTTGTACCGAACTAATGCGAAGTCGGGACTGCCGGCGGTTGTTACTTTTGCGCCCGCGACGATTATCTTCCCGGTGGAATCGATAACCAGCCTCCCCTCGCCAAATTCATCGGATCCAAAATCGGTGATGACTACGCCGCTCGTGCCGAACGTTGTATCGAGAGCGACGCTGCTGGTGAGCCGCGCCACCGCTATATCGGATACTCCGGTTGTGAGCGAGGGAGCGGTATCGCCCGAAACCAGTATTCTGCCGCTCGAATCGATGGCGAGGCCGAAGCCGAAATCTTCTGCCTGGATATTGATCAGCGCTATCCCGCTTGCGCCAAAGGTGGTATCCAAAATTCCATTGGGGTCAAACCGTGCCACAACGAAATCGCCTCCGCCGGCGACATTTCCGGACTGACCGGCAACGATTATATTGCCGGCTGAGTCGATTTTCATATCCCACGGCTTGTCGTTATCTCCTCCCACATCTAAAACCGTTACACCGCTTGTGCCGAAGGTGGTATCCAGCGTTCCATCTGTGTTGTACCGTGTTAGCGCCCAATCTTTGAGGGAACCTGTGGTGTCGGCAATACCGGCAATAACAATCTTTCCGTTCGCGTCGACCAGCACCTCATGAGCGTGGCTGTGAGGATAAGATGGCCCGAAGTTGGCCTGAACCGAACCGCCGGTGCCGAACGTCGTATCGAGCAGGCCGCTCGGAAGAAGGCGAACTATGCCGAAATCGCGCGATGTAAAGTCTGCCGCTACAATTTCGCCTACCACAATTATTCTGCCACTCGAATCAAACGTGAGGCCATACGCATCATCTCCG
>JAJRYM010000044.1 GCA_024275775.1 Nitrospirota bacterium | reverse complement strand
GCGCGCCGGTAAAGCTCCCCTCCGCACCTGTCGCAGATGCCTTCTCTCGATGGAGGTGAAAACGTTATATGATACCCGAAACCGCACTTTTTGCAAGTCCTTCTTCCAGTAAGCCTTGCGACAAGGGATTCCTCCGTTACGTACAGGTCGAGAACGGCGGTTAACTCCATTCCGTTGTTTTCAAGCATCTCGCCAAGAGCGCCCGCCTGGTCAATGGTTCTGGGGAACCCATCCAGAATAAAACCTTTTTTGCAGTCGTCCATTCTTATCCGGTCGCGGATTATGCCGATAACCACTTCATCGGGAACCAGCTTGCCGGCATCCATGAAACTTTTGGCCTTAAGGCCCATTTCGGTTCCATTTTTCACAGCTTCTCTCAGTATGTCGCCGGTGGAAATCTGCGGTATTACGAAATTCTCGGTTATTTTTTTGGCCTGCGTGCCTTTACCGGCTCCCGGCGGCCCCAGAAGAATAAGTATCACTTTCTTCCCCTCATTTTCGAGCCTTTCAGAAAGCCGGAGTACTGCCTCATAACCATGTGGGATTCAACCTGAGACATCGTATCCATAGCCACGCCCACTACAATCAGGAGGCTTGTGCCGCCGAAATAGAAAGGAACCGAAAAGGTTTTAATCATAAAATCAGGCATAACGCAGACAAGCGAAAGATAAACGGCCCCCCCAAGCGTAATGCGCGAAAGGATGGAATCTATATGCTCTGCTGTCGGCTTTCCGGGTCTTATGCCGGGAACGAACCCGCCGTGTTTTTTCATATTATCGGCCACTTCAACGGGATTGAAAACAATCGCCGTGTAGAAGAAACAGAAGAAAACTATCATTCCCACATACATCAGGGTGTAAATAAGCGTTCCGGGCGCCAGTTTATCGGCGATAGTGCGCATCATGGGGTGCTGGATGAAACCGGCGATAGTGGCCGGAAACATTATGACTGAAGAAGCGAAAATGGGCGGTATAACACCCGATGTATTTATTTTGAGCGGAAGATGGCTGGATTGGCCCGCGTACATCTTTCTACCCACCATACGCCTGGCATACTGTATCGGGATCCTCCTCTGAGCCGTTTCAAAGAAGACTATAACCCCGACAACTATCACCATAATAACAAGCGCGATCAGCGCGGTGATGGGAGTAAGCTGGCCGGTTTCAAGAAGGCGCGCGCTGTTGGCAATTCCGCTCGGCATACCGGCGACTATGCCGGCGAATATTATCAGCGAAATGCCGTTGCCGACGCCCCTCTCGGTTATCTGCTCTCCAAGCCACATGATAAAGGCCGTTCCGGCTGTAAGGGATAAAACCGTCATCAGCCGGAAACCCCAGCCGGGAGTCATTACCACAGGCACGCCGCTCGGCGAAGTCATCGCCTCAAGTCCGAAACTGATGCCAAGACCCTGAATGGCGGAGAGTACCACCGTTCCGTACCTCGTGTACTGGGTTATTTTTCTGTGCCCCTGCTCCCCCTCTTTCTTGAGTTTTTCAAGATGCGGGACGGCAACGGTCATCAACTGCAAAATGATGGAAGAGCTTATGTAAGGCATGATGCCTAGCGCGAAAATGGTAAGCCGGCGAAGCGCGCCTCCCGAAAACATATCGAAAAAGGCCAGAATCGTTCCGCTCATCTGGTTAAAAAATTCCGCGAGCGCGCCGGCCTGTATTCCGGGGATGGGGATATGCGCCCCGATGCGGTAAACCGCCAGCATACCTACAGTGTAAAGAATCCTCTTTTTAAGTTCGGGGATTTTGAATATGTTGGCGATACTTCCAGCGGCCAATTAAATCTCCACGACCTTGCCGCCCGCCGCTTCGATTTTCTGCCGGGCGGTTTTGCTGAACTTGTGGGCGGAAACGGTTATGCTCTTGGAAATTTCCCCTTTACCGAGAATTTTAACTTTGTCTTTTTTGCCAATAATGCCCTGCTCCGCCATGACTTCGGGGCTGAATTCAACAATCCCTTCCGCCTTCGCCAAACGATCCAGGTTCACCGGCTTGTATTCCACCCTATGAATGTTTGTGAACCCTCTCTTTGGCAGACGGCGATGAATAGGCATCTGGCCGCCTTCGAATCCCGGTATATGGGTTTTACCGCCGGATCTGGAACGCTGGCCTTTATGGCCCCTTGTGGATGTCTTGCCGCGCCCGGAACCGGTGCCGCGTCCGACAATTTTTCTTTTTCTTTTGGCGCCGGCAGGCGGCTGGAGTTCATGAAGTCTCATGCTACTCTCCCTTACCGGAATTATAACCGGCGGACTGGCGCAACTGCCTTACCGATTCCCGGCTTCGCAGGCTTTCCAGCCCCTGCATTGTCGCGTTCACTACATTGAAAGGATTATTGGTGCCAAGGGATTTCGTAAGAATATCATGAACACCTAAAACATCCAGTATCGCCCGCACAGGTCCGCCGGCTATAACGCCGGTACCCTTGGACGCCGGTTTCATCATAACGCGCCCCGCTCCGAACTTGCCGATTACTTCATGCGGAATGGTTCCGTCCGCAAGCGGAACGGTCACCAGCTTTTTCCTTGCCGCGGCTATCGCTTTTTTTATCGCTTCCGGTACTTCGCGAGCCTTGCCGTATCCGGTGCCAACCTTGCCCTGCCGGTCGCCAACCGCCACGAGAGCGCTGAAGCTGAACCGTCGGCCGCCCTTAACTACCTTGGCCACGCGATTTATAAAAATAACCTTTTCGGCGAATTCATCTCCGCCGTCATCGAATTTCTGCCTGCCTGTCGGCTTGTTAGATGGTAATGCCATTTTCCCTCAAACTTTCAGCCACTTGTTTTACCCTGCCGTGATATGCGTACCCGCTCCTGTCGAAAACCATTTTCGTAATACCTTTCGCTCTGGCGCGCTCGGCCAGCATGGCGGCAAGCCCGGTAGCCGTTTCCATGTTGTTTTTAGTAAACCGGCCCTGAAGCTCCTTTTCGACCGACTGCGCCGAGACGACGGTTTTACCGGAAACGTCGTCGACAGCCTGAAGCACAAGATGCCTGTTGCTCCTGAAAACCGAAAGCCTCGGTCTTTCAGGAGTTCCTTTAACCTTTTTTCGGATTCTGATTTTTCTCCGCTCTCTCGGAGTAAGATTTTTCTTCATATCTCTTTTCCTATTTACCGGCCGCCACAGTTTTGCCGGCTTTTCTTATTACATGCTCACCCTTATAACGGATACCTTTTCCCTTATAAGGTTCAACTTTTCTTAACTGCCTTATATCTGCGGCCAACTGCCCCACAAGCTGTTTTTCTACGCCTTTTACCGTTACCTCGGTAAGTTTTTTATTAACCTCGAATGAAATGCCGCCCGGCGCCTTTACGACGATAGGATGGGAATGACCCAGAGAAAAAGTAATGGTATCGCCCTTCAGGTTTGCCCGATACCCGACTCCTTGAAGCTCCAGCTTTT
>JAJRYM010000043.1 GCA_024275775.1 Nitrospirota bacterium | reverse complement strand
ATTCGCCGAAGCGATCTGGATGGTTTCATTGTTTTCGTTTTCGAGGCGCGCCTGCGCCTTTTCCGACGCCAGCCACGAGTTAAAATCGGTTTCAGACATCGCAACAATATCGCTGAACATTTCCGAATGTCCCATCCCGCAGTATTCACGGCAGGTAACCATGGATTTGTCTCCGGCATGAGGCAGGAACCACAAGTAAGTGACCCGCCCCGGCATAAGATCTTCCGTTACGCGATAATCAATCAATCCGAAAGAATGGATAACGTCATCGCTTGTCATCCTCAGCACAATCGGCCGTTCAGCCGGCACGTTCAGTACATCGGAGGTAACTCCGTCGCCGTAATCGAACTCCCAAGCCCACTGCGAACCTGTTACTTTTATTTCGTAGGAGTTTTCAGGAACGTTCCTGTAATCGTTCCAGAGTACCCATCCCTTGGCCGCCAGAAAGATGTCGTCCGCCATGAATATAAACGCGGGAATCATCAGCCAACCGAGAGCCTGAGCCTTGCTAAGCCTTGGAGCCGAACCTACATCGTCCGGGCTCTTCGCCTTGTACTTGAACAGCATATAAAGAGCCGCTACGGCAAAAATAAGGCCTATGATCAGGATATCCATCATAAGCTCGAACCAAAGATGGTCCCATTTCTGCACGAGGTCCATCGACCCTCCGCCTCCTTCATGTCCGCCGTAGGCGAACGCCGGAGTCGTCAGCATGGCGGTTGCCGCTACCCCGTAAATCGTTAAAAACAGCTTTTTCATTAAGCCACCTCCCTTAAACATTGCTTTTATGTGATTTTTTGTAAACAACCGCCGATACTACAAAGGCGGTAACACCCAAAGAAAGAGAACCCAAAGCCACAAACAGAGGAATGTTCAGGGAGTATTTCCCTTCCTTGTAATTGTAGCTGTAACAGTAACTGACGAGCAGGTTTATAACCTCCGAAGGTTTGCTATGCTCCAGATCGGCCTCGAAAAGCGAAAGCTCGATATCCTTCGGGCCGATAGTGTGGGCGTAAAGATAACGCGACACTCTTCCTTCCGGCGTAACAACGATATAGACATTCGGGTGGAAAAAGGTTCTGTCCCTTGGCGACCAGAAATACTTGAAACCTAGAGAATCGGTAAACTTACGAATAGCATCCGGATTTTTTGCCAGACTGAATTGCCAGCCTTTCCTCATGCGTTCAGGAATGTTAAGTTCCTTTACAAACATTGAAAGAGTTTCCGGATTATCGTATTTATCGAAAGAAATTGTGAGGACGTTGAAATCCTTTCCGATTTCCTTACTTTTCACCTTCTTAAGGATTTCCTTCAGATCGCTGTTGACGGCGGAACATACGCCGTCGCATTTGTAATAGGAAAGAACCATAATTAAAGGCTTGCCTGTCACATCACCTATGGAGAAACGGTTTCCCTTTTCATCCATAAGCGCATAGTTCTCATCAAGCCGGGTTCCCAGGAACGCCTTCTCGTCAATCTTAAAAATATCCAGGTCAATAGCGGAATCGGGAACACGGTTGTACTCCGCCGCTACAGGAGCGTTCATGGCGCAAAAAGCCAAAATGGCCAACAGCGCCGCCCTGCAACCGACTAATTTCATAACCACCCTATCCTCTTCCGCAAACCCGTTACCAGAAATAAATCTGAGAAACTACGAAGAACCAGACGATATCAACAAAGTGCCAGTAAATCGAACCGCACTGAACAAAGGTTTTGTTGATTCTTCCCCCCAGCGCCGGGATGAGTATTGCCACAAATATGCTGGCGCCTACCAGAACGTGGGAAGCGTGGAATCCGGTTATGGAATAAAAAGCCGTGCTGTACGAGTTGGTGCTGGGGCCGAATCCTTCATGCACAAGATGACTGTACTCATACATGGTGCAACTGAAAAAGATCAAAGCCAGAGCGATCGTAACCATCAGCATCTTGCGGAAGCCGGCTTCGTCGCCGTCTTCCAGCTTTTCCTCGGCTACATGAATGGTAAAGCTCGATGATACGAGAATCACCGTCATTATTACCGGAAGAACCATGCTCATGTGAGGCGTGCCGGCAGGCGGCCAGCTATCGGCCTCAAGCCTCATCATCCAGTAACCTGAGAAGATTCCAAGAAATATGAAGACTTCCGATACTATGAATACCGATATGCCCGGCACGGCGTAACCGAAGTGAAGATGAGTCTGGTCGAGTCCCTCGTCAACCCATTTGGCCAGGCCAATCAGCATCAGCGGAACACCGACCCCCGCGAACAGCGCGGATACAAGTGCGTTTTCATACTGGAAATACGACGCGAACGTCAGCGGAATAGCTAATACGATGCCGACTACCAGGACTAACGGCGCCCAGCTTGATTCCCAGTGATGTTCATGTTCTGCCATAGGCTTCCCCCCTCTGAAAAAAATGAAACATTAAAATAAAAAAACCTCTATATAAACCTACCCGATAGCAGGGCTAAGTTTCGCAATGGGGACTGAAGAGGTTTCGGACTCCTCAGCCTTCTTTAATTTATCCAGAAGTTCCAGGTGCCTTTCCACGAGCTCGCTGAAACGACGGTTTTCAAGAATTGTAATTATGCTGTTCTGGCATTCATGCCACATCTCATGGAGGGGGCATGATGAATCGCGGGGGCAAAGGCCTTTCCGCATCAAACAGTCGTTAAGAAAAATGGGACCTTCAACTTTTTCTATAACCTCCCTGACTGTTATATCTTCGGGCAAGCTTTTCAGGATTATACCGCCCTTCTGGCCTTTAACGGAAATAATGAAACCGGCCACCCGCAGTGAAGGAATTATTTTTTTCAGAAAAGGCATCGGTATATCCTGCGCCACGGCGATTTCCTCCGTAGTGCAGATGGAATTTTTCATGGAAAGATGAAATATCGCTCTTAACGCGTATTCGGCTTTTCTTGAAAGTCTGAACATT
>JAJRYM010000042.1 GCA_024275775.1 Nitrospirota bacterium | reverse complement strand
TCTGCCCGAACCGGTACACCTTCCCTGTCCGCTTGCCGGCGAGTGCGTATTCGCTTTCCAGAAACTCGTAGTAATCGTCATGCAGGTCGGTAAGGCGCAAAAGTCCTTCGACCATGATATCGCCAAGCTCTACGAACAGCCCGAAAGATGTAACGCCGGATACGATGCCGTCGAAAACCTCTCCTTCGCGTCCGGCCACGAACCTGACTTTGAGCATTTCCACGATATCGCGCTCGGCCTGCTCTGAATTTCTTTCGGTTTTTGAGCAGTCGGCGCAGATTTTTTCCAGCGTCTCCTGAAGGGGCCACCGTTTTTCTCTGTTCAGCGTTGCTTTGATTAGGCGGTGCACAACCAGGTCGGGATACCGCCTTATTGGCGAGGTGAAATGGGTGTAATGCGAAAACGTCAGCCCGAAATGCCCCACGTTCGCCACCGAATAGCTTGCCTGTTTCATGGAGCGCAGGAGGAAGTAGTTAAGCAGTTTCTCTTCCGGCTTGCCTTCTGCCTGCTGTACCACTTTTTTGAGCCTGTTATGCAGGTTGCCGGTTTTCGGCGGTTTGTGCCCCAGCCGTTTGGCAAGATCGAAGAAGTTATTGACGGCCTGCTCGTCCGGTTCCGGATGAACGCGGTAAACGGCCGGTTTGTCTTGCAGGAAATCGGCCGCCGCGCGGTTGGCCGCCAGCATGAACTCCTCTATAAGCAGATGGGCGGCGTTGCGGGTGGAGCGGACGATATCTTCCGGCTCTCCGCGCATGTCCAGCACAATGGAAGATTCCGGCAGGTCGAAATCTATGCTTCCCTCCCTGCTCCGGTTGCGGCGCAGGAGATCGCTCAGTTTTTTCATCAGCGTAAGCTTGTCTGCTTTTTCTTTGTTCGGCTCTTCTTTGGGATTTTCTATTATCCGCCCCGCTTCGGTGTACGTCATCCTATGCCTGCTTTTGATGACGGACGGCGCGAAACGATAGCCGGCGGGATTCCCTTTTCTATCGAAATTCATGATGCAGGAAAGCGTAAACCTCGGGACGCCCTCTTTAAGGGAGCAGACGTTGTTGGAAAGATGGAAAGGAAGCATCGGAATAACATCGCCCGGAAAGTAGGTGGAGTTGCCCCGCTTGTACCCTTCCGCATCCACAATGCTTCCCGGCTCCACATAGCTGGAAACGTCCGCTATGTGAACGCCCAGCTCAAACCCGTCGGCCCGCTTTTTTATGGAGACGGCATCGTCGAAATCCCTCGCGGTTTCGCCGTCTATCGTCACTATCCAGTCGTTCGTTAAATCCAGCCTGTTTTTGTAATCCTTCTTCGCCGGCTCCTTCGCACGGGAGGCGGTCTTATCGATTCTTGGCGGAAATTTTTCCGGCAGGTCATACTGGCGTAGGATGATTTTCTTCTCTACCGCTATATCGTCCGGGAAGCCGAGTATTTCGGTAACGCGCGCCGAAGGGGGAGCGTGCCTGTCCGGGTATTCCAGAATATCCGCTATCACCACCTGCCCGCTTTTCGCGCGCATACCATCGCCGGGCGCGATGTGGAAAACCTGCGTTATCCTTTTCTGGCTCGGCACCACAAGCCCTCCCCGGCCCCGGCTTTCAAACACGCCTACAATGGTCTCGGAGGCTCTTTCTAGAATTCTTATAACGCTTCCGTCGCGCTTTCCTTCCCTGTTTACGCTTTCCACTCTGCAGACAACCCTATCGCCGTGCATCGCCCGCAGGAAATTGCGGGGGCCGATGTAAACATCTTTTTCCGCCTCGTCGTCCGGAATGACGAACCCGAAGCCGTCGGGATGGGCTTGCACCCGGCCGGTAACGAGATTCATTTCGTCGGGCAGGCCGTACCGCCCGCCCCGTATCCGTATAATCTCCCCGTTTTCAACAAGCGGTTTCAGTTGTGCGCGCAGATGGTCGCGAAAGCGGGGCGGAACCATTTGTCTCAGCTCGGCAATCGTGGAAGGCCTGTTCAGACGTTCGCGCAGTATTTTTAGAAGTTCGTTTTCAGCCATCAGTTTTTTTCCGTCCGTTCCCGCCAAGGAAATAGGTTTTGTTTTCTTCGCCTTTCATAAGGCGTCTAATATTCTCGCGGTGCGTAACGATTATCACCGCCACCAGCACGAGGATTATCGCATATATTTCCGGCGGGTAAACCACCCCCCACGCAAGCCACGCTACAATACATATAATCGGGAGCGAAACAGCCGCACTGAGCGAGCCGAGCGATACGTAATGCGTAACGGAGGCGACCGCAACGTAAACCGCAAGCGCTATCAGCAGTGGAACCGGTATGAGGGCCAGCATCATGCCGGCCGCCGTGGCTACCCCCTTGCCCCCCCTGAAACCGGCAAACACGGTAAAGATATGCCCCAGCACCGCGCATAAACCGCATATCAGCATCAGATGAAGCGGCGATATCAGGTCGGTCTCCACCAGCGAGGAGACCCCTTTCGTAGCTGTGAACCCTTTCAGGATGTCGAACGCCAGCACTCCGATATACGGCTTGAAACCGCAGACCCTATAGAGGTTGGTCGCGCCGGCGTTCTTACTGCCGACCGTTCGAATATCGACACCGGCAAGCAGACGGCCGGCTATAAGCGCAGTGGGGATGGAGCCGATTAGATAGGCCGCCGGTACGCCCGCGTAAAGTGGAAACATTTTCTTCTATTAATCCTTCATTTCTAAATGCCGGTTGATTATAACCTTTTATATCCCGCAGGCCGCCAGCGGTTGTTTATTCCCCACGGTACGGGATATTATTCCGTATGACCATGAAAATAGCCGCCGTCATACCGGCCGCCGGCATCGGAACAAGAATGGGAAATAAAGGCGCTCCCAAACAGTTTCTGGAAATCGGCGGCAAAGAGATTCTACGATGGACTATCGAGGCGGTGGCGGCATCTGCGCTTGTGGAAGGCATCGTCATCGTAGCGGCCGAAAAAGAATTGGATTCGATAAGTAAAAAGTATTCCGATATTCCGAAATTCGTTGCCTCAGTGGCAGGCGGGGCGACAAGAAACCGCTCGGTGTACAACGGCGTGCTTGCCGTGGAGGCGGAAACGGTGCTGATTCATGACGCCGTGCGCCCCTGCGTGAGCGAAAGCCTCATAGAAAGAACCGTTTTCGCCGCTTTAAAGCACGGCGCGGCTACGGCGGCGATCAGAGCGGTTGATACGCTCAAAAAGGCCTACAGTGAATTTTTGGGCGCTTCCATGGAAAGAGAAAACGCCGTTCTTGTACAGACGCCGCAGGTTTTTAATCGAACCTTGCTTTTAGACGCTTTTGCCCGCTCCGCAAACGAGGGGAACCGATGGACGGATGAAACATCCATGCTGACAGACCGGGGTATACCGGTGGCATGGGTGCAGGGCGACCCCGCCAACATCAAAATCACCACTCCCGAAGAGTTGGCGCTGGCATCCATTATCCTGTCCGCCTGATTTTTTTAAGCTGAACTCCCGATTGCCGTCCGTCTAATCAATATTGATGGAGTTTGCGCTGGAAAAACTGGAAAGGGTCGCGAGGGTGGCGGTGAACCTGGCGATATTATTATCGCTCGCATGGGTGATGTCCCTCTGGATAAATATGTTTATCGGCCACTATCTTGGGCCTGAGCCGGCTTACAATCAAAAATCGGCAAAAACCGCAAAAGCGCCGGTAAAAAAAGAGAAAGCCGACTATTCGGTAATAGCCGCGCGCAACATTTTCAGCCCGACCGTTGCCCGCCCGAAACCGAAACCAAAAATCACCAGCCGGAAACCAAAACCGAAATCGAAATCGAAACCGGACATAGTGCCAACCGTGCTTGATCTGAAACTCGTAGGCACAATAATTTCGGACAACCCGGCAAACAGCAAAGCGGTCATTTCCAAAAAAGACGGCCGGGAACAGAAAATATATATGGTTGCCGACGAGGTCGGCAAGAACGCCGTAATAGTGGCTGTCAACCGCCTTGAAGTTATTATCGACAACGCCGGGCGAATAGAAACCCTTTCGATGAAGGTCGAAAAGGGTGCGGCGCAAAAACACGGCAAAGGGAAATCGAAATCCAGGAAAAGACATAGAAGGGGAGCAACGGCGAGCGGCGGTGGAATAAGAGCGATCGGGCCGGGCCAGTACGCTATAGAGAGATCCTACTTTGAAAACCAGCTTAAAAACATGAGCGGGCTTCTTGTGCAAATAAGAGCCGTCCCCAATAGGGAGAAAGACGGCACCGTAAGCGGTTTTAAGGTGTTCCAGATTCAGCAGGGGAGCATTTTCAACAAAATCGGCCTTAAAAACAACGACGTGATACGGCAAATTAACGGGCAGGACCTGAACTCGGCGGAAACGGGCCTGGCGCTATTCGCGACATTAAAAAACGAAACGCATTTCGCGATTGACCTGCTCAGAAACAACGTGAAGAAAACTATGGTCGTAGATGTTGAATAGGGGAAAAACCATGAAAAAGCTGTGTTGTCATCTTTTGCTTGCGCTGATACTGGCCGGGGCGGCCGGGGCGGAGCAGAAAGAAAAAATTTCGATGGACTTCGTGAACGTCGATATCGGCGTAGTCATCAAATACATTTCCGAGCTTACCGGAAAGAATTTCATAATCGACGAGAAGGTGTCCGGCAAGGTAACCATTATCTCCCCAAAAAAGGTGACAATAAACGAGGCTTACATGGTATTCGAGTCCATTCTTGAAACGTACGGATACATAACCGTACCCGCGGGCAAGGTGATAAAAATCGTTCCGATAGCCGAAGGCCGCCAGAAACCGTCCGAGGTTAAAATAGGCGGGAAACCTTCCCGCGAGCTCAGAGACCGGCTGGTAACCCAGCTCATCCCCCTAAGATATATCGCCGCCCAGAACCTCGTTTCCATCCTGAGACCGCTGATACCAACCACAAGCTACGTGGCCGCCTACGCCCCCACCAACACGATTATTCTTGTGGATATCGACTCAAACCGCGGCAGAATCCTTTCAATCATCAAGCAGTTGGACAGGGAAAGCATAGAAAGCACCATAACCGTCTTCCACCTGAAATACGCCTCCGCCAGGGATTTGGCGCAGAAGATAGACAGCATACTCAACCCCGCAAAAACCGGCAGAAGGGGCGCGGCCAAGTCCGGTACGCGTTCAAACACAATAGCCGACGAACGGATGAACGCCCTTATCGTCGTCGGCAACGAGCTTTATCTCAATAAGGTGACAAGTCTCGTGAGACAGCTGGATGTGGAAGCGCCTCCCGGCAGGCAGGAGATCAATGTGGTCTACCTAAAACATGCCGAAGCGGAAGAGCTCGCCAAAGTGCTTAACCAGCTAGCCGCCGCCGTTAAACAAAGAACGGCCGCCGCGAAAACCGGCAGAGGCTCGGCAAGCAAGGAAAAAATTCAGGTAACGGCGGACAAAGCGACCAACTCTCTTCTTATTACCGCCTCGCCGGAGGACTTCATAACGATGGAGACCGTTATAGCTAAACTCGATATAGCCCGCAGGCAGGTTTTCGTGGAAGCGCTTATCTTTGAAATACGGATGGATAAAACATCCAAATTCGGCGTTGAGTTCAGAACGACAAGTAATTTCACGAAGTCCGGCATACGGGGCATCGGCGGTACAAATTTCGGAAGCATCAACAATACCGCCGCAAATCCTTTCAACACTGAGAACGGGCTTGTGCTTGGCGTGGTGGACGGCATTATAAATTTCGGGGGGAAGGACTTTCTAAATATAGGCGGTCTCGTGCAGGCCCTGGAAACAGAGCAGGGGGTAAACATACTATCCACTCCCAATCTGCTTACGACGGATAATGAAGAGGCGGAAATGTTTGTGGGCGAAACCGTTCCGTTCGTAACAAGCTCGGCCCAAACCACCGGCGCCACGCCGATAACGAATATTAAAAGAGAGGATGTCGGCATCACCCTGAAAATCAAGCCCCAGATAAACGCGAATGATTTCGTTAGGCTCAAAATCTATCAGGAAATTTCCAGCATAAGCCAGACCCAGCTCGAAAAAGCTTCGGACATCATTACTTTCACGAGAAAGGCCGAAACAACCGTAACAGTAAAAAACAACCAGAATATAATTATCGGCGGCCTTATAAAGGACGACCTGCAGGATTCGGTGAGCAAGGTGCCGCTGTTGGGAGACATCCCTGTGCTGGGATGGCTTTTCAAAAGCAGGTCGAAGCAGAAGGTAAAAACAAACCTTCTGATTTTCCTTACGCCTCACATCATCGCCTCGCCGGAGGATCTCGACGCGATAACAAGATCCAACCAGCAAAAGATGGAGAAACTCCAGAGAGGAACCTACGGTTCCCACAAGGGGGGGCAAGAATCGAGGCTTCGCCCCGCCGGCACGCAGGCCTCTCCCATTCCGATCGCGGTATCGTCCAACGAAGCGGGTGAATTCAGGTCGGCCTCCATCGGCGAGCATCCTGAGCTGAAAACCGGAAAAACCGGCGCGGAGATTACGGTGTTCGAGGCTCCTTCGCTGGTCAGCCTGCGGGAGAACATTGAAAAATGACGGAAGATCTCAGGGAATTAACCGCCCGGCTTAACTTTACGTGGCTGGATTCGCTTCCATCGCCGGAGGAGGCGGGCGAGCTTGCCAGGCGGGTTCCTATCAGCTTCGCCAGAAAAAGCGCAATGACGCCGGTGAAAACAGCCGGCGGCCTTCTTCACGTGCTCACCTCCCGGCCTCTAGACCACCACGCGCTGAACGACCTGGAGCGTATTTTCGGCCTGCCGGTGCAAATTCTTGTCGCTTCGCCGATACTGGTAACGGAATTCATCAACCGCGCCTACGAAATATCATCCGGCGATACCTCCGAACTCATGAGCGAAGTCGAAGCGCCGAATCTCGAGTCTCTGGCCCAGGAACTTGAAACATCAATCGACCTGCTGGATACGGACGAAGAAGCCCCGATAGTAAGACTGCTGAACTCGCTCATGCAACAGGCCATCAAGGACAAGGCGAGCGACATTCATATAGAACCGTATGCCGATTCGCTCGCCGTAAGAATGCGGGTGGACGGCATTCTCTACACCGTCCTCAAACCTCCTAAACGGATACAGCCTCAGATAATTTCGCGCGTTAAAATCATGGCCGGGCTCGACATAGCCGAAAAACGGCTCCCGCAGGACGGGCGGATATCGCTGAAGGCGGCCGGGCGGGAGATAGACGTTCGGGTATCCACCATACCGACCTCTTTCGGGGAACGGGTGGTGATGCGCCTGCTGGATAAAAGCAGAAACCTGCTCGTGATGGACCAGCTCGGACTAAGCGAGAAAAACCTCCATGAAATGAAAAGGATTCTTACGCTCGCAAACGGGATTGTGCTTGTAACAGGCCCCACGGGAAGCGGCAAAACAACCACCCTGTACACTCTCCTCGGCGCGATAAACACCGAGCAGAAAAACGTCATCACCGTCGAAGATCCCGTTGAATACCAGATGAGCGGAATAGGGCAGATGCAGGTAAATTCCAACATCGGTTTGACGTTCGCCGGCGGGCTTCGGGCGATACTGAGGCAGGACCCCGACGTAATCATGGTCGGCGAAATACGGGATCAGGAAACGGCCAGTATTGCGGTGCAGGCCTCCTTAACGGGACATCTGGTGTTTTCAACACTGCATACCAACGACAGCGCAGGCGCCCTGACGCGGCTGGTGGATATAGGAGTTGAGCCTTTTCTCATCGCCTCCTCGCTGGAGGCCGTTCTTGCCCAGCGGCTTGTGCGCGTGCTGTGCACCCATTGCAGAGAGGAAACGTCTCTTAAGGCGGCCGAAGCAAAATCGCTCGGCGCTCTCCTGGGAGCGAAGCGGGAAGGAGCGGCGGTTTATAAATCCGTCGGCTGTCCGCGTTGCATGAATTCCGGTTACAGAGGGCGTACCGGCATATCCGAGTTTCTGCAGATTACCGATGCTATCCGCTCCCTTATCATCAAGGAAGCCGATTCAAACCAGATAATGGCTAGAGCGGTGGCCGACGGTATGAAAACGCTCCGTACCGACGGTATGGAAAAGATGCTGGCCGGCATTACGACGATTGACGAAGTGTTGCGCGTGACAGACGAAAATCCGGGCGAGGAGATTGTCTGATGCTTTACGCGTTTACCGGCCTGAACGCGAGCGGGAAAAAGAAATCCGGCACTCTGGAAGCCGACGGCATGAAGGAGGCGCGGGCGAAACTGAAGGCAAACGGGATTTACATCACCTCCATACGCGAGGAAAAGGTTGCGGAAAAGTCCGGCTTTTTCGCGTCCGTTTTTCAAAGGCAAGTGCCTCAAAAGGAAATGACCTCTTTCTTCCGGCAGGTGGCGTCTCTCCTTACGGCTGGCATTCCGCTTATGGAAACCCTGGAAGCGACTCAGAAACAGTCCGGATCCCCGGCTTTCAAAAAAATAATAAACGGACTGAGAGAGGACATCAGGCAGGGCGAACCGCTGGCTACGGCTATGGAAAAACATGAAACCGCTTTCGACGGCCTCACCGCATCCATGGTACGGGCGGGCGAAACAGGCGGCAACCTTGCGGCGGTGCTCACGCGGATAGCCGATTTCAAGGAAGCGTCTCTCAGGAGGGAAAGCGCCGTAAAAAGCGCGACCGTCTATCCGGTGGTGATGGCAATATTCGGAGCGGGCGTGATTATTTTTCTCATGGGATACGTCGTGCCAAAAATTATCGTCATTTTTGAAGACCTGGAACAGGCCCTGCCTCTTTCGACCACAATACTCATCATAATAACGAAAATTATCACGGGGTACGGTTATCAAATCGGATTCACTTTATGTATTGCTCTGTTTATTCTCACACGTTTTCTCAAAACGAAAACCGGCAAAAAAATGGGTGACAGGTTTCTGACAAACGCTCCCATATTAGGGCCCATCGTCCGGGCCGCGGCGCTGGCGAGATGGAGCCATACCACTTCGGTACTGCTAGCTTCCGGCGTTCCGCTTCTGCGCACGCTTCAGTTGTCGGGCGAAGTAACCGATAACACCCTATACACGGAAGCAATTGAGAACGCCACGAAACAAATCCGCGAGGGCGGCTCCATAGCCCCTTCGCTGGAACGTTCCGGCCTTTTCCCCCCTGTGGCTCTTCAGATGATAGCGGCGGGTGAAAAGAGCGGGCAGGCGGCGCCGCTTCTAAAACAGGTGGCTGAAGATCAGTCCGCCGAGCTGGAAAACAGCCTCACCGTGCTCATGTCGCTGATACAGCCGGTGCTTATAACCGTCCTGGGCCTCATGGTCGGTTTTATAGTTATGGCTATACTGTTACCGATATTCGAAATCAGTCAATTAATAGGATGAAAGGGAAGCTATGACAAAAATAAAAGAAGCAGGTTTCACTCTTATCGAGGTGATGATCGTAGTAATCATTCTCGCACTGCTGGCCGGGATAATAATTCCGAAAATCGTCAGCAGGCCCGAAGAGGCAAGGCGCGCCAAGGCGGTCATTCAGATAAAGCAGTTAGAAGGAGCGCTGAATATGTTCACCATCGATAACGGTTTTTACCCCTCGACCGAGCAGGGACTGGAAGCGCTTATTTCATCGCCGGCCTCCGGCGAAATTCCGCCGAACTTCAAGGAGGGCGGTTACATAAGCAAGATTCCGAAGGATCCATGGGGCAACGATTACGTATATCTCTCGCCTGGTGAACACGGCGATTTCGACCTTTCGTCATACGGCCCCGACAGGGAAGAGGGGGGCGAAGGGAAAAATGCCGACATCAACAACTGGATGATTGAATAAAGGAAGGCTGTCAACGGCGTTGCGCCGTCCGGCTTAACAGGGAAACAGAAATGTACAAACAGTCCGTCAAAGCGGTGGCATTGAACCGTAACGGGTATACGCTGGCCGAACTCGCGGTGGTGATTTTGATCATCGGGCTTCTTTCCGCGATAATTTTTCCGCGAATATCCAATATCGGCGAGTTAAAGCTGAAAAGCGCCGCCCGGAAACTTGCGCGGACGATTACGTATCTGCATTCTCAGGCAAGCGCCTCCCGCCATGTTCTGCGCCTTGGCCTAAACGTAAACACCGGCGAATACGCGCTCGATTACCTCAATCCCGAAGGTGAGTTCGAGCAGATTACGTTTCCGTTGTTCTCGCACGCAAAACTTCCCGACGAGATAAAGGTGGAGCAGTTCACAACACTTTTCAACGGCACGCTTTCGGGCACAACCGCGCGGCTTTATTTTTTGCCGGAAGGTTTCTGCGAACAGGCTGTGATAACCCTTTCCGACCGGTCGGAAAGAATGATTTCCCTGCTGGTGCACCCGATTACCGGCCGGGTTACAGTTCAAAAGGGAGAGGCGCAATGGCGGACGCTGGAGGTGCAGGCGTGATGAAAGGATCCGGCATGCTCGCGGTCAACGGCGAAGGGTTCACCCTGATAGAGGTGATAATAAGCCTCGCCATTTTGAGCATAACGTTCGTAACGATTATTACGGCGTTCAACAAAACGGCCGTTACAGCGGCTAACGACGCCGTGATTACAACGGCAGTGATGATGGCGCAGGAGCAGAGTGCGGCGGCCGGTCTGTACGGATTCCCCGCGCCCGGCGAAACAGGCTGGACAGAGGACGCGCGATACCCTCGATATACGTACCGACGCTCAGTTACCGCTACCCCCTATGAAAACGCCCGGCTTGTCTCCGTGGATGTTTCCCACGACGGCAAACAGGTTTTTAAACTCGAACAATACCTAATAAAATGATGATGCGCGACTTACGCCTGCAAGCGAACGGAGAACGCGGATTTACGCTTCTTGAAATTCTGGTGGCGACCGCGATTTTCGGCATGATCTCGACCGTTATATTCAGCGTTCTTACCGCCAGCCTTTCCGTGAGCAAGGAGGCGCAAGACAAAATGGAAATAATGCAAACCGGCCGGTTCATCATATCGAGAATTACGATGGACGTTTCCTCGGCATCGGTGTTTCCCTTGAGCAAGCAGGGGCGGTTCGTCGGAAAATCGAGGACGCGGGACGGTTTTTATCACGACGAGTGCCATTTCACCGCGTTTACCCGCATGTATTACGGCGACGGCAAGCCCCGCATAGACCAGTCCGAAGTGGGCTATTACTTCATAGTGCCTCAGGAAGGCGATGAAGTTCTCATGAGGCGGGAGGCAGACGTAATAGAAACACCGGTGGAACTCGGCGGTAGCGCCTTCGAAATAAGCGAAAAGGTGCAGGAACTTAAAATAAGATACCTCGGCGAGGGCGACCGGGAGTGGCGTGATGCGTGGGATTCCAAAGAAAGCGGGAAATTCCCAAAATTCGTTTCGGTGGAGCTGACCCTGACGGAAAAGGAACATGAATATTTTTTCAGCGCCATAGTGAAGGTTCCGGCATGAGGCATGCGCTGGCCGATCAGTCGGGCGCCGTTTTAGTGATAACCCTGCTGGTTATAACGATTCTGGTATTTACTCTGAGCGATTTTCTGTTCGCGACGTGGGTGGACTGGTCGATGGCGGCTGGCTTTCGGGACGAAGTAAAAGCCCTCTCGGGCGCGCGTTCCGGCGTGAACGCCGCCAGAGAAATCATTATCGAGGATTTCAAGAACGATATGGCAAACAAAAGCTACGCCGACACTCTTCACGAACCGTGGTCCGCTTCCATCCCGCTACCTCTGGGAGGGGGCATGGTATTCCTTGCCATCAAAGATGAGTCCGGCAAAATAGACCTCAATCGGCTGGTGAACAACGCCGGGCGGGATGAAATAAGAGTCGCCGTTTTCCTGCGCCTGCTGGACTATCTCGATCTGGATGAGAGCATAGGCAAAGCGGTGGTGGACTGGATTGACGCCGACGACGCTGGCTCCTATGAATTCGGCTATTATCAGTCGCTCGAATATCCGTATCCATGCAAGAACGCCAAACTCGACTCGCTTGAAGAACTCAAACGGGTCGCCAACGTCACCCCGGAGGCCTACGAAAAACTGAAACCGTTCGTAAGCATAAGCTCCATCGGGAAGATAAACATAAATACGGCGCCCAAAGCGGTGCTGATGGCCCTGCACGACCAAATTACCTCCGGCATGGTAGATGAGCTTATCAATGAAAGAAATTCCTCCGCTTTCACAAATCCTGCCGAAATAAAAAAAATCTTCGGCTGGAACGAGCTGTACACTAAAATCGCCGGCCTTATAACCGTAAAGACGGATACCTTTTCCGTCGTCTCCACCGTGACTATGGGCGAAGTAACGCACGCGGCATCCGCCATATTCACGAAAAGAACCTCAACGGACGCAAAAATGATTTATTTTCGGGTGATATAGATGGCTGTTTACGCTGGTTTGCAGATTACGCCGAGACAGGTGAAGGCGGCCATTTGCGTCGAATCCGGCGGAAAGTTGGAAATCCTTGACGCGATAACCGTTGAGTACGCCGATAACGCCGAGCTGGCCGACGCGCTGAGCGAATGCAGAAGCCGGTTGGAAATAAATTCTCCGACATGGTGCGTGGGCATTCCTGCCGAAGAGTGTTCGTTTCGCCATCTTTCGTTTCCTTTTAAAAGAAGAAAAGAAATTGAAGCGGCCCTCGGGTACGAACTGGAAACTCTTCTTCCCTATGCCGCCGCCAATATGGAAACTTCGGCCGTTATTCTGTCCACGGGCGAAGAAACCAAGGTTCTCGCAACGGCCGTTTTAACGGAACAAATGGATTACTGGCGCGAAATGCTGGAAAAAGCCGGCATTTATCCCCGCGTGCTGACGGTCGACGCGGAAGGGTTGCGCTTTTTCTATTCCCGTTTTCTCAAAGCAAACGGCGAGGCTCTCTTAATCAGCGCCGACGATAGCAGGCTTGTTGCCTGCTATTCCGGCGGCAACGGATTCATGGATTTCCATGTTTCATCCGCCGCATCCCAGACTATCCGCGTATTTGAAGCGGAATACGATACCGAAAACCGCTATCTGGGCGGCTCGGACGCGGGAACACTGAAAAGCGAGTACGCGTATTCCACCGACTGGATTGAAAATCTTGGCATTAAATCCGAGCCGGCTATATCGCCTGAAAATCTCATGATTCCAATCGGGCTGGCGATAAGAGGCATGAAGGGAATTGCGGAAGGTATGAATTTCACGCCGCAGGCCGATTTTACCTCACTGCTCGCGTCCGGCAATCGTCTGCAGATAATAGGGCTGGCCGCTATTTTCTTTATATGGGTCGGGATGATGGGGTACGGGAATCATCTGAAACAACAGGAGCTGGGCCTGGTGAAAAGCGGCATAAAAACGGTTTTTATAAAAACGGCGCCCGGCTCCAAACCGGTTAAACCTGTGTTCCAGTTAAAACGCAAACTCGCCGATCTGCAGAAAAAGGTGGAATCTTACGGGCTGGCGGACGGAAAAAGGCGCGACCTGCTGGTACTGCTGAAGATGCTTTCCGAAAAAATGCCGAGAAAACCCAAAGTCATAATCGACGAGCTCAATTACGATCCCAGAAGCGTAAGCTTGCTCGGCCGCACCGATAGTTTTGAAGCGGTCGAAAAAATCAAAAAGCTCATCGCCGGTACCGGTTTATACCAGGATGTCGGCGTTATAGAATCACAATCTTCCGCCGATAAAAAATCGGTGACATTCAAGATAAGGATGAAAATATGAACTTATCGCAACAGGTTGCGGGAATAGGCGGCAAAAAGATGATGGTTGCGGGTACGGCTGTTTTCGCCTTCATTCTTTTTATCATGATGGCTGTCTTGCCAATGATGGAAGAGTCGCGCGAGCTTGACCGCAAGCTTGCAAAGACCCGCGGAAAGCTGGCCGAAATAAGCAGGCTCGCCGAGAAATACGCACAAGTTTCTGCGATGATTCCCGCTTCCCT
Organism: Nitrospirota bacterium; assembly: GCA_024275775.1. GTDB lineage: Bacteria > Nitrospinota_A > UBA7883 > JACRGQ01 > JACRGQ01 > JAJRYM01. The sequence goes on along the minus strand of JAJRYM010000042.1, from coordinate 3,175 downwards.
GAAAAAAACCGGTTCAAGCGCAAATCTTGTCGAAGAAACGGAAAAAATAGCGCGCCGGCTCGGCATACGAAGCAACATAAAAAAAATATCTCCCGTCTTTGACAAGAGAAAAACAAGGAAAAAAGAGCTGGCGGTTTCCATAACCTCCATCCCTCTTGCCTCGCTTGTAGGCTTTGTAAAGAATCTGCGCGGTTCACCGGAAGGGATACGGGTCGAGCGGGCTCTCATCAAACCTATCTGGGGAAACAGAAATTTGCTGAACGCCGAGCTGACGCTCGCTCAGGGATTATAAGAAAATGGGGAAACAGAAAAGCGCCGGCCGGGAAACAGAAAAGCTTTCACTCATGGCCGCGGCCGCCTATACAGCGATATTCGTTGCGGCTCTGGCCGTTTTCGTGGTTGTTAACCTGGATACCGGAGCGCTTAACAAGCGGCTTGAAAGATTAGTGGCGGAAAAAAGCGGTGTGGAGATTTCAATAGGCAAGCTTGGCGTAAGCATCCCGCCCGGCGTTACGCTGAACAACGTGAGAATAGCCGCAAAGGATATGGAAATTGAAGGCAGGCTCGACAGTTTGAACGTCGGACTTTCACTGCTTAGCCTTATTCGCGGCACTGCCGAAGGCGGCGTGCGCGTTGAGAGCGGCAAAGGGAATCTTCATCTTGATTTCAGAAGCGCGCTGGATAACAGCGGCGATATTACGCTGAAAATAAAATCCGAAAGTTTGCCTATACACAAGCTAATCACCAGCTGGAAAAACGAACCGTTGCCGATAGAAATGGCGATCAGCTCCACAGGCAATATCAACATTCCTCGAAGTTCTCCGCTTAAAGCTTCCGGATCTTTCGATGTTACGCTGTCGGATATCAAACCGAACGGCGATTCAGCCATGGCGATGCTTGCCGGCATGCTTCCCAAAAAAGCCCGTTGCCGGCTGACGCTCAACAAAAAGCGGCTTACCGCCAAGGAGTGCAAGGCGAAATCGCCGGTAGGCGAGTTTGAACTGCGCGCTTCGGCGGTTCTGGCCGATATAATAGAAGAGACGCCGCTAAGCGGCTCCCTTATAATTCGCCGTCCGTCGGGATTGCTCAAGTCGCTTCTTGACGGCCAAACCGGGTTGAAACAAAAAGACGGTTCCTACAGTCTGCCGTTGACGGGCAGTCTGGCTGTTCCTGCGCTCGGACTATAATAAAAAGTAGGCCTGCCACCCGGCTTCGCCGCGGCAGGGCCGGATTACACGCTTTTCCCGATTTTTAAACCTTTTGCAATACTGTTTGCGCGCCTGTTAAAATCTATCTATGAAAATATCAACTAAAGGCCATTACGCTGTTCAAGCGATGGTCGATCTTGCTACCCGGAAAAGCGACCAGCCGGTACCGCTTTCCGCCATAGCGATGAGGCAGAACATCTCCCTCAACTATCTTGAACAGCTTTTCCTGAAACTCAGAAAAATGAACATGGTCAAAGCCGTCCGGGGTCCCGGCGGCGGATATTTTCTGGCGAGGAACCCGTCCGAAATAAGCATCGGCGAAATATTTGACGCCGTTAATGAAAATATCGTCCTCACCGATTGCATAGACGACAATGCCTTCTGTTCCAAAACTCACAACTGCCTTACGCAAATACTGTGGCTGAAAATAAGCGAGTCGCTCAAGAAAACCCTTTTTTCCATAACGCTCGGCGAGGTTATCGAGGAAACCGGCAAGTTTGAAGAGTTCAGAACCGACTCCGACCTTGTTTACGACATACGATAATGCTACCTCAGGCAATCTGGGACGGCTGTAAAAAAGAGCTTGAAAAGCGTATGGGGCACTCCCAGTACGCTTCCTATATCGAGCCTGCCCGAATCAGCGAATACCGTGACGGAGAGCTGACGATACTTGTGCCATCCTCTTTTGTGGCGGACTGGATTGAAAAAAACCATCTATCGGTTATCGCGCGGTTCATAGACGAAAAAACGGCGAAGAAAAATAGAATAAAGTTCGCGGTCGATTCGGCGCCGCCGAAAAAAGTGAAGGCGCCTGCGCCGCCGCCTGTGGCAACGAAAAAGAAGAAGCCTGCTTCTGCGGATATCCGGTTTAAGCCGCAATATTCTTTCAAATCGTTCGTCGTCGGCAAAAGCAACGAGTTTGCTTACGCGTCCGCTTTGCAATGCGCTAAAAATCCCGGCACGAAATACAATCCGCTTTTCCTTTACGGCGGCGTGGGGCTCGGCAAAACCCATCTTATGCAGGCCATCGGGCGGCATGTAACTGAAAAAAAGGCGTCCGCGCAGGTTATGTTTTTATCGTCGGAGCAGTTCGTAAACAAGATGATATCGGCCATTCAAAAAGGTCAGATGGAGCGGTTCCGCAACAGGTTCAGGAACCTGGACGTGCTTTTGGTGGACGATATACAGTTCATCGCCGGCAAGGACAGAACGCAGGAAGAGTTTTTTCATACCTTCAATTCTCTCTTTGAAAACGGAAAGCAGATAGTCGTTTCGTCCGATCAGTTTCCTAAAGAAATAAAAAAACTTGAAGAAAGGCTCAAATCCCGTTTTGAGTGGGGCCTTATAGCCGATATACAGCCGGCAGATTTGGAAACAAAGATGGCCATTATCAATAAAAAAGCGAAGTTAAACGGCTATAAAATACCTGCCGACGTGGCGGAATATCTTGCGCGCACGGTAACATCCAACATCCGGGAACTGGAAGGATGTATGGCGCGGGTGGTTGCTTACGCTTCTCTTTCCAAAAGAAAAATAAATCTGGAGCTGGCCACGGAAACGCTGGACGGCGTTTATAGCGAGGCTAAAAAGCATATAGATATTCCGATGATACAGAGAAGCGTTGCCGAATATTTCTCCATGCGAATATCGGAACTTAAATCCAAAAAACGGACAAAAAGAATCGTGGTGCCAAGGCAAATAGCGATGTTTTTGTGCCGGGAATATACCGATGAATCCCTGCCGGAAATAGGGAAAAATTTCGGCGGAAGGGATCATTCCACAGTTATCCACGCCCATCAAAAGATTAGGAAAGATATTGAAGTTAATACCAGAGTTTACAACGACTTAACCAAAATAAAAAAATCTCTCGGTTTGTGAATATCTTTATAAGAAATCTGTTAATAAACTGTTAAAATAGTTCTTTAAAAACCGCTTTTAAAAAAGCCGGTTGTTTTTGTGGAAACTTT
>JAJRYM010000041.1 GCA_024275775.1 Nitrospirota bacterium | reverse complement strand
CTTTTCCTGCACGAGAGAGCCGTTTTCCTTTTCCCACTTTTTACCGGCTTCGATTTTTTCAAAGAAGATAACCGCGTCCCGCAGATTCCCTTTTTCATTCACCGTGACTTCCTGAACCTCCCGGATGCCGCGTCCGCAAACGTCGGCATTTTTTGTGATGGGGAGTCTCAGCGGTTCGGGCAGTTTCCCCGTAAAGGATATTTTGCCGTCGAGGCGTCCTCCACCGGTTACTTCCCTCGCCTCGTACGCGCGGGAGGTGCCCTGCAAAAGAAAAAGATGTAAGAACAACAGCGCGATTATTGACGGTCTGATCATATCATCCCTTTTATGGGTAAACTTTTCTGGAAAATTTAATTCCTTTCCAGTATCCCAGATTTAAAAGTAAAATTGAATCAATAAATATGAACCGGCCGGGAAAAATTCAAGAAGGAGCTGTCGGAGTAATCATGCAACAACATTGGGGCAAGTGGGTGTTTGCGGTCGTTTGCACCCTTTCTCTGCTTTACTTCGCGTGGCTTCTCTTTTGAACAGGGTGAATTTCATGCGCCGCAGTAAAAGCAAACTTTTCTCGGCAACCGCCGTTTTCTTCCTGCTGATTGCATTCGCGGTCTGTTGCCTGGCTACGGCGGCACATACTGAAACAACCGCAGATGCCGCCCTTACGGCGAAGGCCGGCCATATTGCAACAGCTTCACCGGCGCCAAAGCTTACCGCCGATTCCTACCCCTCGCTTTCACTGCCGGTTATCGGCAAGCTCAACAGCCGTCTGGTCATTTGGATAACGGCACAGCTTCATCTTTTCTTCGCCGCGTTTGTGCTGGGGGTGCCGGTATTCGTTCTGATAATAGAAATGGTCGGAGTCTTAACGCGCGACCCGCGCTACGACATCCTCGCCAAAGAATTGATGACGATAAGCATGACCGCGTTTTCTTTCACGGCCACCCTTGGAGGCATACTGCTTTTCAGCCTTATTATTTTTTATCCCGATTTCACAAAATATTCGTTGAATATTTTCAAACCGGCAATGATGGCCTATGCCGTGCTGTTCCTGGCCGAAAGCGTCTTCCTGTACGTTTACTACTACGGATGGGGCGCCATGTCCCGCGGCAATCTGAAATGGATACACCTGACTTTCGGCCTTCTGCTGAATGTAGCCGGAACATCGCTCATGGTGCTGGCTAATTCGTGGTCTACTTTCATGATGGCGCCGACCGGCGTATCTGCGGAAGGTGTTTTTCTGGGAAATATATGGGATGTTATTCACGGCCCCTTATGGAACCCGCTTAACCTCCACCGGTTCATAGCAAACGTAGCCTATGGCGGCTCCATCGTGGGGGCGTACGCGGGCTACAGGTTTCTTACATCGGTAAGTTTTTCGCAACGCGCCCATTACGACTGGATGGGGCACAAAGCGAACATGATAGCGATGATAGGGCTTATTCCCCTACCCTTCGCGGGATACTGGATGACGAAGGAAATTTACGCCTACAGCCAGCAGTTGGGCATAACCCTGATGGGCGGCATCTTCGCGTGGCTGTTCATAATACAGGCGCTTCTGATAGGAGCCCTTTTTCTAAGCGCCAACTACTACCTCTGGATGGGGATGGGACGCTTTGGAGAAGGCAACCAGTATCGACGCGCCGTAAAGTATCTGTCGCTACTGCTTACCGTCTGCTTCCTGATATGGTTTACGCCCCACACTCTTGTAATGACCGGCTCCGAAATAAAAGCTATCGGCGGGCCTCATCATCCCGTGCTGGGATACCTCGGCGTTATGTCGGCAAAAAATACCGCCGTCAACATCATGATACTTACGACGTTTCTTTCCTTTCTTCTTTACCGGCGAACCGGCAAAAAGCCTGTCGTTCCATGGGCGCAGGCCGGAAACTGCATGCTAGTCGCTCTTTTTCTGGCGGGCGCGGGAAACATAATCTTCCTCGGAGTTTACGGATATTTCGTTTCGGCGGCCGTTAGAATCGGCTTTTCAATTCCGCAGGTGGTCACCACTCTCTCCGTAATCCTAATCGGGTCGGTGATCAACGAAATGATGTACCGAGGCTCGCACATCGTCGGAGCCCCGAACTGGGGACGAATGCCGGTCAGATCTCAGTACGCGCTCTTTCTGCTGGCCGTTTCATTCACATGGCTTATGGGGCTGATGGGATACGTTCGCTCCGGCATCCGCCAGCACTGGCACATTTACACCATCATGCGCGATTATTCATCCGAGGCGTACACGCCAACGCTCGGCCACGCGGCCGCGATAATCACCGGGATTACGCTGGTTTTTCTGGCGATGGTTGTTTTTATTTTCTGGGTGGATGACTTACGGCAGAAAAAGGATGACGGAAAAGGCTTATGAAAACAATCGTCCGGATTATTCTGTTTATGGTTCTGCTCCTGTGCTTCTACACATGGTTTTCCAATAGCGTCCCGCAGGTGCGCGGCGAGCCTCCCGTCGAACAGACGGTCTCACTGCGCGGGATGACCATGGAAGCGTACATAAATCTTGGAAGAGAGCTTTTCAACGGCAAGGGAACCTGCACGCTCTGCCACAACGCG
>JAJRYM010000040.1 GCA_024275775.1 Nitrospirota bacterium | reverse complement strand
GGCGGGAGGTTACTTCCATCGTTTCAATCGGCCCGTGGCATTTCTGACACGCTATGTTTTTCAGAATATGCCTTTTGTGGTTGAACCAGATGTGATCCGGCGTTTCAAACACCCTCACCCATTCAATCGGCTTCCCCTCTTCGATATGTTTATTAAGGTTGTCTATCGCCTCGGATTCAACGCTCAGGTTGGAGTGGCAGTTGTTGCATTTTGAAAGAGAGGGGATACCGGCAATCTCCGAACGCCTCGCGTAGGCATGACAGTAAAGGCACGGTATTTTTAAGTCGCCCGCGTGCTGTTTATGCGAATAGGGAATCGGCTGTTTGGGGGTGTGCGGGGTCAGGCCGTAAACCGGGCCGTAATAGAAAACAGCGTCGCCGGCGATGCCGAGCAGTATAAACAGTACGAAAACTTTAAGGACAGTTCGAGCTATGAACGAAGTCGGCTTTAAGGAACCAGGCTTTCGGACTCTCCCCATGTCATCCCCTCTGCTGCCCAATTTGCTCGCAACAGGAACTGCGATTTGAAAAAATATCTGCTGTTTGGATGTTCTGTCTCAACCTTACTTCGGCATTCTATACCTCGTACCGCCCTTTACAAATAAAAAAGTCCTCCCGTTGCATTGCCCGCCGTTTTAAGTGGCCATTTCCGCCTGCAAAAAGGGTAGACTTACCGCATGCAACCTGTGATAGGAATAACGCCGGATATGTCGCAGACGGCCGGGCCCGCTCATAGAAAATCCGATTACTATCATCAGAAAACCGCCCTCTTCTCGGCGATTATGGAAAGCGGCGGACTGCCTCTGCTCCTTCCTTTACTGCCGGATTACAAATCGGCCGCGCGTGCTGTGGCGCGGGTTGACGGCCTTTTGATATCCGGCGGCAATTTCGATATCCACCCTTCCCTCTACGGAAAGGCGAAAAAGAAAACCACCCGCCTGCTGAAAAAAACAAGAACCGAATCGGAGATTTTCCTGCTTAAAGCGGCCGTGAACCGCCGTACACCTGTGCTGGGAATCTGCGGCGGGATGCAGTTGATAAACGTTTTTTTCGGAGGGTCGCTCTATCAGGATATTCTGAAGGAAAACGCCGTAGCAAAGGAGCACGAACAGCCGACGCATTTTTCCAAAACATGGCACAGAGTGCAAACAACGGACAAAAGCAGGCTGGCGCGGATAACCGGCATGAAAAATTTCCGCGTTAATTCCACCCACCATCAGGCGGTCAAAGACGCCGGGAAAGGGCTTGCGGTTTCCGCCCGTGCCCCCGACGGAGTAATCGAAGCGGTGGAAAAACCGGGGGAATATTATCTGCTCGGTGTTGAGTGGCACCCCGAATTTCTGGTAAAAAAGGCGGAGCAGGGAAAAATTTTCCAATCGTTTATACAAGCCTGCCGGAAAAAAGCGAGGGCAAAATGATAATCGGCGTTCCAAAGGAAATAAAACCGGACGAATACAGGGTGGGCATTGTGCCGTCCGGCGTAAAACAGTTCGTCTCGGCCGGGCATGAAGTTATCATCGAAAAAACCGCCGGCGACGAAAGCGGCTTCCCGGACGATTCATACTCTGCGGAAGGAGCAGAAATCGTAGATACGGCGGAGGAGGTCTGGAAAAGGGCCGAGATGATAATAAAGGTGAAGGAGCCTGTTGGCGGCGAGTTCGGCTATATGCGGGAAGGGCTAATCGTTTACACCTATCTTCATCTGGCGGCCGACAGTGAGCTTACCGAAAAACTGCTGAAGGCCGGCATTTTGGGGATAGCTTATGAAACGGTGGAAGCGGCGGACGGCAGTCTGCCCCTTCTGATACCGATGTCCGAAGTAGCGGGGCGAATGGCCGTACACGAAGGGGCGAAATATCTCGAAAGGGAAAAAGGCGGAAGAGGCATTCTTCTTGGCGGCGTGCCGGGAGTCGAGCCGGGGAAGGTCGTTATCATAGGCGGGGGCGTGGTAGGCACCAATGCCGCGAAAATGGCCGTGGGGCTGGGCGCGCGGGTAACGGTTGTCAATTCATCGCTCGGCAGGCTCAGGTATCTGGACGATATTTTCGGGAACCGCATCGAAACGATTCAGTCCAACCCGCACAACATAAGCGAAAAATCTCTTGAGGCCGATCTCCTGATAGGAGCCGTGCTTATACCGGGCGCCAAAACGCCTAGGCTTGTGACTAAAAGCATGGTTTCCCGCATGAAGAAAGGAGCCGTGATTGTGGATGTTTCGGTCGATCAGGGCGGATGCGTTGAAACCAGCCGCCCCACTTCGCATCACGATCCGATATACACGGTTGACGGCGTCATTCATTATTGCGTTTCCAACATGCCCGGCGCGGTTTCCAGAACTTCAACGCTGGCGCTTACCAACGCCACATTCCCGCTTGCCTTCAAAATAGCCCAAAAAGGCGCCAAAAAGGCCATCGCGGAAAATCCCGGTCTGGCAAAAGGGGTGAATGTTCAGGAAGGACGCCTCACGTGCGAACAGGTGGCAAAATCACTACATATGGAATTTTCGCCATTAAAAATCTAGAATACCTACCTATGAAAAATATAGAGACCGTTCTGGCATACGAAATCGCCGGGATACCGCTAAAACTGGTTCTGCTCAGTTTCCTGGTGCTTCTGTTCACGTTCGCCGTAAAAAGGTTCATCGTCAACCGTTTGCTGGGGCTTATGGACAAGCTGGTTCTAAAGACCAGCACGGAATGGGACGACGAACTTATCAAACAGGCAAAAAGGCCGATTGGCTGGCTCGTGGTGATAATAGGCGTCTGGGTAGCGATAGGCGTCCTCAACCTTCCGTCTGAACCGTTCGATTTCCCTGTTGCCGTCAACCGGGGCGGGCGGATAGCCATCATTCTTATCATCACATGGTTCTTCTTCAGGGCGATGGATACCATCAACAGAGTTCTTCGAATAAAAGCCGCAGACCCGGACCACTGGATGGATACGGGGCTGGTTCCGCTTTTCATCATATCGCTGAAAGTGATGGGCGGAATTCTTTTCGTCGTGCTGATAGCCCAGAACCTCGGCTACTCGGTAAGCGGGCTGGTGGCATCGCTCGGCATAGGAGGTATCGCCGTGGCGCTCGCCGCCAAGGATACCCTCGCGAACTTTCTCGGCAGTCTCATGCTTATGATTGATCGCCCGTTCAAGCTGGGGCAGTGGATAAGGGACAAGGACGGCAAGTTCGAAGGGGTGGTTGAGGAAATAGGTTTCCGCACAACACGCATAAGAACTTTTGAGAAAACCATAGAGGTGATACCGAACGACAGGCTGGCTAACATCGTGGTGGAGAACATGGACCGCAGAAAAGACCGCAACATCAATATGCGGCGGGTGAAAATGATGATCGGGCTGGAATATAAAACCACCGCCGACCAGATGGAACAGGCTGTGGAAGATATTCGGGAAATACTGAAAACCAGCCCCAGCGTGGATCAAAGACAGATACTGGTATATTTCAACGATTTCGGGGAATCGTCCCTGAATATTTTTGTCTATTACTACGCCGCCACAACCTCGTGGGAAAAATGGCTTGAAATAAAGCAGGAAATAAACCTGAAAATAATGCGCAAGCTCGCGGAAAGAGGATTGGCCATAGCTTTCCCATCGCAGTCGATATACATGGAAAAAACCGGCGGCCAACCCGGCGAAGAACCTATGCCGGAGCAGGCGTAAAAGGCGCGTACGGCGATGTTACACGGTGAAAAGGAAAACAGTACCGCTATACTTTAACGCTTGAGAGGGAACGAAAAAATGGAAAAGATTCTTATCATAAACGGCCCGAACATCAACCTGCTCGGCAAGCGGGAAAAAGATATTTACGGCGACGCAGTTTACGAAGAGCTTAACGAGAAGTTAAAGGAAAACGCCGGCAAGCTGGGGATGGAGCTTGATATTTTCCAGTCGAACCACGAAGGCGGGATAGTCGATCGCATTCACGCGGCTATGGGTGAATACCCGATAATAATAATGAACGCCGGAGCTTTCACCCATACCAGCATAGCCATAAGAGACGCCCTGCTGGCGACGGAAATTCCTTTCATAGAAGTGCATATCTCTAACGTTTTCGAAAGGGAGGACTTCCGGCAGGTATCCTATCTTTCGGATGTAGCCGAGGGAGTGATATCGGGTTTCGGCGCCTACTCCTATTTCCTCGCGCTGGATGCCGCCTCCGGTTTCTTAGCATCCGCCGAAGAGCGGGAGTGAACGGCTATTTACAAAAGAAGAAAAAGGAAACTGCTTAAGCGGCTCAAGGCCGCCGGTTTCGATTCTTTTGTAACCCTCAATCTTAAAAACATTCACTACCTGACCGGCTTTACCGGCACGTCGGCCGGTCTGGTGGTGGCGAACGGACATCCGTTTTTCCTCACCGATTTCCGGTACGCATCGCAGGTGGAAAAACAGGTAACCTCCATGCGTAAGATCATCGCCCCCAACCTGTTCGGCAAAATATCCGCCCTCCTTGCGCAGGAAAAAGCGGAGCGAGTTGCGTTTGAAGAAAGGCATTTAAGCGTGGCCGACCTGAAAAAGCTTAAAAAAGGGGTGAAAGCGGTATGGAAACCGTACCATGTGGCGGAGGAGCTGAGGCTTATAAAGGATGATGAAGAGGTAAAAATCATCGAAAGAAATTTCCGCATTCTCGCGCGGATTTTCCGGGAAACTCCCGAAGTTATAAAACCGGGCGCGCGGGAAAAAGATGTCGCCGCCGAGCTGGAATATCGCCTCCGCAAAGCCGGAGCGGACGGCAAGGCGTTCGATTTCATCGTGGCGTCGGGAAAACGTTCCGCCCTGCCCCACGGAGTGGCGACCAATAAAAAAATAGGCAAAAATGATTGCGTAACTCTCGACTGGGGATGCACCCTGGAGGGATACCACTCGGACAACACCCGCAATTTCTCGCTGGGCAGGCCGAACGGAAAAATGAAGGAAATTTTCGATGCCGTTCTTGAAGCCAACCAGAGAGCCATCGGCGCCGTAAAGCCGGGAGTGCTTTTAAAAGATATAGACCGCGCCGCGCGCGACTGCATCAAGGAACGGGGATACGAAAAGTTTTTCGGCCACGGCACAGGCCACGGGCTTGGGCTGGATATTCATGAAAACCCGGCCGTAAACCCCGCTTCCAAAGCGGAAGCTCAAGAAGGAATGGTGTTCACCATCGAACCGGGCATTTATATCCCCGGCCTCGGCGGAGTTCGCATAGAAGACGTGCTTCTTGTTACGAAAAACGGATACCGTCTGCTATCCCGCAACCTCCCGCAGGAGCTTTGGGTTCTTTAACGCAAAACAGCGGCGCAACAGCTTCCGCTACGGAAGCATTATCGTCATCCCTTTTTCTATCTTGTCCGCGCCTGAAAGAGCTCTTGTTGTGGCGATTTTATTTTTGACCTTTATCACTTCTATCTCGCCGACCTTTTCCATATCCTCATCCAGCAGTTCGCCGGTATCCGGGTCTCTCAGTTCCTCCACCTGTCCGACTATGAACTTTTGCCCTTTGGATACCCCTTCACGCTCTCCGCGGTTGATATAGACCTTTCCTTTCTTGACCATGATTACGCTTCCGGTCCACGGAATATCTTCCAACTGCGCGGTTAGGAATTTCACAGCCTGATCTATGGCCTTCTCGACAGCCTTGCCTTCGTTGGTCTTTTTGAAACCGCTCAAATCGGAGCCCCAATCTTTGTCCTGAAAACCGACATTAAGGGAATATTTGGAAGCTTCACCGACAACTTTTTTGGAAGCTGTCACCTGTCCGGTGGTCGAATCAACAACGTATATTACGACGTTTATTTCCGCCTTGCTTTTGCCTCCGCCCAATTTGAACCCTTTGAAGTTGAACCCGCCGGTTCCGCCCCCGGTGGAAGACTGGAAATGGGTTATCTCCCCCTTAACCAGAAGCTGTGCCGGCGTCATGTGGCCGATTTTCGGCGTCTTTCTTCCGCCGGCCGCCCTGCCGGAAGCTCCAAAATCCTGTTCGGCGATAGCTTCTCTTCTCATGTCCTTTTCACCCAGCACGATAAACCGTCCGCTCTGTTGCAAACTGTCCGTTAAGATAGCGCCGAAAGTATCGGCAAGGCGCCACTGTCCGGACCAGTTGGAGCGGTTCTGAAATTTGGAAACGGTTATGGAATACCTGAGATTGCCCTTCGCGTCCGATTCGCCGAAAGCTGACGACGCCGGCAGGAATGAAACCGCGACGAACAAGGCAAGAAGATTCAACTTAAATTTCATCATATCAATCCCCCTGAAAGCAGTCCTTTTTAAAATAAATTTTCCTGAATATTATCACATATTACCAGTTACGCGAACCCGCCCATCGAGATGCGGGAAGGGAATCTAAACGCCAGCCGCGCGATGGTCGGCCGGCAGATAGCCGGCGGCGAAGGACTGCAAGCGGCCGTCGATAAATAATGTATAATCCAAGACACAAGTAAAAATACGGATATCCGGTATCAGGCGTAACTTTCCCGTACGTTTCGACACCAAATGGCTAACTGCAATTCGCTGGACACAAGTTCCGCAACAGCAGGAGATACTGCAAAGAGGAGTGGCTCAATGATGTTCAAAAGCATTAATCCAATGACCGGAAAAGTTATCGCCGAATATCCGAAGATGACCTCTGCGCAAGTGGAAGGCATCCTCGAACAGGCAGAGCAGGCGCAACAAGGCTGGCGCAATACCGGTTTTGAGGAACGAGCGCGTCTAATGTTTAAGGCTTCGGATGTATTGCTGGCCGGCAAACGGCGGTATGCCAAAATGATGACGGATGAGATGGGCAAAATCGCCGCGCAGGGTATCGGCGAGATTGAAAAATGCGCTTGGGTCTGCCGCTATTACGCAGAAAATGCCGGGGCATTTCTGAGCCCCGAAGATATTGAGACTGACGCCCATCACAGTTTTGTTAACTATAGCCCGCTGGGTGTCGTGCTGGCGGTGATGCCCTGGAATTTTCCTTTCTGGCAGGTATTTCGGTTTGCGGCGCCCGGGTTGATGGCTGGTAACGGCTGTGTATTGAAGCACGCGCGAAATGTTTCCGGCTGTGCGCTGATGATTGAATCTGTTTTTCGTGAAGCCGGATTTCCCCAACATCTGTTTCGCACTTTGCTGGTCGACGTTTCGGAAACCTCGCGCATCATACACAATCCGCGTATCGCGGCGGTTACCATTACCGCCAGCGTTAAAGCAGGCCGCGCCGTTGCTTCCGAAGCCGGCAAAGCATTGAAGAAATGTGTACTGGAATTGGGCGGTTCCGATCCCTTTATCGTGCTGGAAGATGCCGATATCGATCAGGCTGTCGAGGTCGGTATTATCGGCCGTTTTCAGAACAGCGGTCAAACCTGTATCGCCGCCAAGCGCTTCATTGTTGTGGAGAGCGTGTATGAAGAATTCAAACAGAAATTTGTCGCCGCCGTCGCTCAACTGAAGATGGGCAACCCCGCCGAAGAAGGGGTATATATCGGCCCGCAGGCGCGCGTGGATTTGCGTGACGGTCTGGCCGAACAGGTGCAACGCACTGTCGCGGCCGGCGCCACGGTATTGATTGGAGGCGAAATCCCGGAAGGCGACGGCGCTTTCTACCCGGCAACCGTGTTGGCCGATGTCAAACCGGGAATGGCCGCATGGGAAGAAGAATTGTTCGGGCCGGTGGCCACCTTAATCCGTGTCGCCGATGAGGCTGAGGCCATTCAGGTGGCCAATGGCACCGATTTTGGCCTCAGCGGTTCGGTTTGGACTCAGGATTTAGCCCGTGGAGAACGAATCGCGGCGAACCAAATTGAATCAGGCGCCGCCTTTGTCAACGATATGTCGAAATCCGATCCGCGCATGCCTTTTGGCGGTATTCGTCAGTCCGGTTATGGCCGGGAGCTGGGTGTTTTCGGAATCCGCGAATTTGTGAATGTCCATTCTGTGTGGGTAACCAAACGGTAATGCCCGACACACAACAGCAACCTTTCTTTTAAGCCTGTACGGAGAAAACCGATGATAACAGCGGCGGAACTATTCATACGATGCCTGGAGAATGAAGGCGTCGATAAGATATTCGGTATCCCCGGCGAAGAAAATCTGCACGTCATGGACGCTCTGCGCGACAGCTCTATTGAATTTATCACCGTCAGGCACGAGCAGGCCGCGGCCTTTATGGCCGATGTCCATGGCCGCCTGACAGGTAAAGCCGGTGTTTGTCTGGCCACCTTGGGGCCGGGCGCAACCAATCTGATAACCGGCTTCGCCGACGCCAATATGGATCGCTCGCCGGTAGTCGCCATTGCCGGGCAAGGGGCGACAACCCGCATGCACAAGGAAAGCCATCAGATACTGGATTTGGTGAGTCTGTTCAAACCGATTTCGAAATACAGCACGGAAATTCTTGCGCCTGAAATCATTCCCGAACTGGTGCGTAAGGCCTTTAAAGATGCGCAGGCGGAAAAGCCGGGCGGCGTGTTCATCAGTTTCCCCGAAAATATCGCCGGAGAAAAAATAAGCGCCGAGACTCTGCCGCTGAAAGTGCAAAGCCCGCTATTGCCGGACGCGCCCGAAGCGAAAATAGTACAGGCCGCTCAGGTGATCGATGCCGCGAAATTCCCGCTCATCATGGCGGGCAACGGAGTTATCCGCAACCGCGCAAGCGACGCGCTGGTATCGTTTGCGGAAAAACTGAATATTCCCGCCGCGCAGACTTTTATGGCAAAAGGTTCAATGCCTTTCTCACACCCTTTATCACTCGGCAGTGTGGGATTGCAGGCGCACGACTATGTAGCCTGCGGTTTCGATCGGGCGGATGTGGTTATCTGCGTTGGTTATGACATGGTTGAATACCACCCGCGTTTATGGCATCCGAACAAAGAAAAGAAAATCATCCATATCGGCCTGAACTACGCCGAAGTCGACGCGCACTACATCCTTGAAGCGGGTGTGTTGGGCGATATCTCGAATTCGCTTGATCGCATCGCGGCGCGCGCCGCTAAACGGCATGCCGGTAAAACCGAAAATCTGAAAGACATCATCATGGAGGAACTGGATGATTATGCCAACGATACCGGCTACCCGATAAAACCGCAGAAAATTCTTTCCGATACGCGGAAGGTTATGGGCAAAGAGGATATTCTCATCTCCGATGTGGGCGCGCACAAAATGTGGATTGCGCGTCTGTTCCGTTGTGAACGACCCAATACCTGCATTATCTCGAACGGTTTCGCATCTATGGGCATAGGCGTGCCGGGCGCGATTGCGGCCAAGATGGCTTACCCTGATAAAAACGTGCTGACCATCACCGGCGATGCCGGGTTTATGATGAATTCGCAGGAAATCGAAACGGCCTTGCGGTATCGGGTCGCTATCGTGATTATGATCTGGAATGACAGTGAGTACGGACTGATTAAGTGGCATCAGGAACGCCGTTTCGGCCATTCCAACAATATCGATTTTAATAACCCAGATTTTGTGAAATATGCAGACTCCTTTGGCGCCAAGGGCTACCGTGTGGAGAGCGCAGAGGATTTAATACCCACGCTGGAAAAGGCCTTTGCCGATAACACTGTGGTGATCGTCGATGTTGCCGTGGATTATTCCGAGAATATGAAATTAACCGAGAAGCTGGGGGATCTGGTATGTCCTGTATAGCAGAGGCAACGAACCTTTTCTTAACTAACATGAGCCGTTGGATATGACCGCCCGCCGACTGTTTTATATTTTTTCAATACTGGCCGTACTCGCGGTGTTCATCCTGGCGGGTTTCCGGCCGAATGCCTACTATCTGTTCTGGATTATACTGCCGTTAATCGCGCTCGGGCTGTATAACATGGTACAGCGCAAGCATACAATTTTGCGGATTTATCCGGTTATCGGGTATCTTCGTTTTTTGTTTGAATCGATACGGCCGGAAATTCAGCAATATTTTGTTGAGTCCGAAACCAATGGCCAGCCGGTTAGCCGGGAGTTCCGCGCGCTGGTCTACCAACGCGCAAAAGGACAGCGCGACACACTGCCTTTTGGCACTGTGTTCGACGTTTACCGCGATGGTTATGAATGGGTTAACCACTCGCTTTCCCCCAAAACTGTGCGGAATAAACATCCGCGAATCCGTTTCGGCGGCAAGGATTGCACCCGGCCTTATGATGCCTCGCCGCTTAATATTTCCGCCATGAGCTTTGGCGCCCTGAGCTGTAACGCCAT
>JAJRYM010000039.1 GCA_024275775.1 Nitrospirota bacterium | reverse complement strand
GGGCGTAAAGCTCGAAGGGCACAGACTCGATATGTCTGTAAAAATACTTTTTGACCTGTATGGATTGTTTTGAGCCTTTTAACTCCTTTTCTTTTCGCTTGGAAAGTTTTTTTTGCAAGGTTCTTTTTACGCCCTTAGCTATTTTCCTTCTATTTTCTATGCCTTTCACCAGCATTACAGCGACAGTAAAATATTTGGAAGGCTTTTTTGCGAAAAAGTCGAACCCCAAATCGCCACTCTCATCAAGATAGAGATAAATCATTCTTGTCCCAAACTAGCATATTCAAATGTAGATTTACTTATTGTATCCATTCCTTTCCTGCTAACGGAATAAACGAAAACTGCGGGCGGGCTTTGACTTTTCGGGATTCCAATCTTATTAACCGGTATGAAAGATTTCAGCAGATACACCACGAAAGCGGCGGAGGCCGTCCAGTCGGCGATGCAGTCGGCGGGAACGCTTTCGCATCAGGCGATAACCGTTCTGCATCTTCTGCTGGGGCTGGCAACGCAGGAGGAAGGTACCGTTCCGGCTCTTCTGCAGAAGCTCGGCATCAGCCCGCAGAAGGTCGTCGGCGACATCCGCGCTGAGCTTGAAAAACAGCCGAAGGTATCCGGAGGCGGTCAGGCGTATCTGTCGCCCGAAGCGCAGAAGGCGCTCGAAACAGCTGATGAGGAGGCGAAAAAACTTTCCGACGAATATATCAGCACGGAACATCTCTTCCTCGGCCTGCTTGCCCAGCCGGAAGTAAAGCGGATAATCAATGTTTCATACGACCAGGTTCTAAAAGAGCTTGCAGAGATACGCGGAAATCAGCGTGTAACCGATCCCGACCCCGAAGGGAAATACAGGGTGCTCGAAAAATACACGATAGACCTTACCGAAAACGCCCGCAAGGGCGAAACCGACCCGGTGATAGGGCGCGAAAACGAAATACGCCGAATCATGCAGATACTGACCCGCCGGACGAAAAACAACCCGGTGCTGGTGGGGGAGCCGGGTACCGGCAAAACGGCCATCGTGGAAGGACTGGCTCGGAAAATCATCGACGGCGATGTGCCGGAAACTCTCAAAAACAAGCGTCTGCTCTCGCTCGATCTCGGCGCGATGCTGGCCGGCTCCAAATACCGGGGCGAGTTCGAGGACCGCCTCAAGGCGCTCATCCGCGAGATAGAAAAAACCGAGGGGCGCGTCATTCTCTTCATAGACGAACTTCATACCATCGTCGGCGCCGGCTCCATAGGCGGGGACGGTTCGATGGACGCGGGCAACCTCCTAAAACCCGCCTTAGCGCGCGGCAAACTGCGCACGATTGGCGCCACCACGCTTAAGGAGTACCGCCGGTACATCGAAAAAGACGCCGCGCTCGAACGAAGGTTTCAGCCGGTTTTGGTGGAGGAGCCTTCCCTGAAGGATGCCGTATCGATACTGCGCGGTCTGCGCGAAAAATATGAAGTGCACCACGGCGTTCGCATACAGGATAATGCCGTAGTGGCCGCTGTGAACCTTTCGGCGCGATATATCCCCGACCGCTTCCTGCCGGACAAGGCGATAGACCTGCTCGATGAGGCGACGTCCGGACTGCGGATGGAGCTGGATTCCAAACCGGTCGAGCTGGATGGGCTCGATCGGAAGATACGGCAGATGGAGATAGAGCGCGAGGCTCTTAAACGGGAAAGCGACGAAACTTCCGCCAAAAACCTGAAGGAGCTCGAAAAGGAGCTGGCCGGCCTGAAGGAGCAGTACGGCAAAATCGAGCTCCAGTGGAAGAAGGAAAAAGAAGTAATAGACGTCATCAAGAATTCCAAGAAAAAGCTGGACGCGCTCAAGGAGGAAGCGGCGCAGGCCGAGCGGAGAGGAGACCTTCAGCGAGTGGCAGAAATCCGTTACGGCGAAATACGCGAACTCGAAAGCAATATGACCGAAGCGCAGGAGGAGTTCAAAAAAGTTCAGCAGACCGGCGGGCTTCTGCAGGAAGAGGTAACGCAGGAAGATATCGCCCGAGTGGTATCCCGCTGGACGGGGATACCGGTTTCCAAAATGCTGACCGAGGAGACGAAAAAACTGACGCAGATGGAATAGGAACTCGCCAAACGGATAATTGGCCAGAAACGCGCGATAAAGGCGGTCTCCAGCGCCGTTCGCAGAAGCAGGGCCGGCATACAGGAGGAAGGCGAGCCTATAGGTTCGTTCATATTCCTCGGCCCGACCGGCGTCGGCAAAACCGAGCTGGCCAAAAGCCTCGCGGACTTCCTGTTCAACGACGAGAAGGCGCTGGTACGCATCGATATGAGCGAGTACATGGAAAAATTCGCCGTTTCGCGGCTTATCGGCTCGCCGCCCGGATACGTCGGCCACGAGGAAGGCGGGCAGTTGACCGAAGCTGTCCGCAGGCATCCGTACAGTGTGGTGTTGTTCGACGAAATCGAAAAAGCGCATCCGGAGGTTTTCAACATCCTTCTGCAACTGCTGGACGACGGACGGCTTACCGATTCGAAAGGCAAAACGGTGGATTTCCGCAACACGGTGATAATCATGACTTCGAATATCGCGAGCCATCTTATCGCCGAGCATCCGTCCGAAGACCAGGAACGCGAAGTTATGGTTGTGCTGAAACAGCATTTCAGCCCAGAGTTCCTGAACAGGATCGACGACATCATAATTTTCCATCATCTGACGAGGAAAGAGCTTGCCGAGATAGTGAAGATCCAGATGGAAGCCGTCCGCAAACGGCTGGCGGGCAAGGATATCGGCATGGATTTCACCGAAAAAGCCGCCGACTACCTAGCCAAGGAAGGATACGACCCTGCTTTCGGCGCGCGCCCCCTTAAACGGGTTATCCAGGAGCAGATACTCGACGAACTGGCTCTACAAATTATAGAAGGTAAAATCGGGGAAGGCGACACGGTTCGGATAAGCGCCGCCGAAAACAGAATAATCACCGGCAAGGCGTAAATCTTCTTATAGTGGGAGGGTTCTTGTCTGAAAAACGATTGGGTGGTAACCTTATTCAGTTATGGCCTTGATTGTTTTGGGGATTAATCATAAATCTGCGCCGGTAGAGGTGCGTGAACAGCTGGCGTTCAACGTAAAAGAGTTGCGCGAAGCGGCCGACCAGGTTTTCAGCCACATGTCCGGCATCGATGAAAAGGTTATCCTTTCCACCTGCAACCGCGTGGAGATATACGCCCACGTTAACGATATCGACGACGGCCTCGCCTCGCTCAAACGGTTTCTTTACCGCTACAATGAAATCCCGGAAGGAACCCTCGAAAAATATTTTTATCAGTACACGCTCGATGCCGCCGTTCAGCATCTTTTTGAAGTTTCCGCATCGCTCGATTCGATGGTTGTCGGCGAGCCGCAGATTCTGGGGCAGGTAAAAAGCGCTTACGATTCCGCGCGGTCGGTTAGAGCCACCGGCAAGGTGCTCAACCAGCTTTTCGAAAAGGCTTTCAGCGTAGCCAAAAAAATCAGAACCGAAACCGCCATAGCGGAAAAGGCTGTATCCATCTCGTACGCGGCGGTGGAGATGGCGACCCGCATTTTCGGAAACCTCGAAGGAAGAGTGGTGCTGTTAATCGGCGCGGGCGAGATGATAGAGCTGGCGGGCAAACATCTGGTAAGCCACGGCGTTAAAACCATACTGGTATCCAACAGGAATTACGATCGCGCCGCCCGGCTCGCCACGGAACTTGGCGGGTCGGCCGTGAAGTACGACGAGTTTCAGAATCAGCTTGTGAACGCCGATATCGTTATAAGCTCAACCGGCGCTCCGCATTACGTAATCAAAAAGGAAGCCGTAGAGCAGGCGGCGAGGCATAGGGCGGGCAATCCGATATTCTTTATCGATATAGCCGTTCCGCGCGATATAGAACCGTCCGCCAACGATCTGCAGAATGTTTTTCTTTACGATATAGACGACCTGCACAGCGTCGTTAACGACAACTTGGCGGAGCGGGAAAAAGAAGCCGAAAAGGCGCGGGAAATAATCCGCGCGGAGGTGAACAGTTTTGTCTCGTGGCTGGACAGGCTTGAGGTGGAGCCGACGATAATCGCCATAAGAAAAAAGGCCGAAGAAATCAAAACGCGGGAACTGCAAAAAACCTTCGCAAAACTGAAACTCGACGCAAACCAGAAACAGACCGTAGAGGCGATGGCCTCCTCGATTATAAACAAGATTCTTCACGACCCGACACTCCATCTTAAAAACCAGACATCACATGAACCGGAACATCATCAGCGATCCATCGCCGAGTTCATGAAAGATCTTTTCAACCTGGAATAAAACTGTTGTCTCTCTCGCTTAAAATCGGAACACGCTCGTCGCCGCTGGCGCTCTGGCAGGCGGAATGGACAAGAGCGCGCCTGCTGGAAATGGAAGAGGTGGGGGAAGTTGAACTGGTGAAAATAAAAACTTCAGGCGATAAAATTCTCGACGTGCCGCTGGCGAAAGTTGGCGGCAAGGGGCTTTTCACGAAGGAAATAGAAGAAGCTCTTTTAAGAGGAGACGCCGACCTCGCCGTGCACAGTATGAAAGACGTGCCGACGGATATCCCCGACGGGCTTAAAGTCGATGTGATACCCGAACGGGAAGACCCGTCCGACGCGCTTATCAGCCGGGGCGTAAAACTGGCCGACCTGCCGCCCGGCGCGCAGATAGGCACAAGCTCGCTAAGAAGAAGAGCCCAGCTTAAACGGCTGAGGCCGGATTTCGTGATAGTCGACCTGCGCGGCAATATCGAAACGCGGCTGAGAAAACTAGATAGCGAAAACCTCGACGCCGTTATCCTCGCGTCGGCCGGAATAAAGCGGATGGGCTACACGGATAAAATAACCGAACAGCTTCTGGGTGATGTGATGTTGCCTGCGGTGGGGCAGGGGGCGCTTGCCATAGAGACACGGATAAACGATGCAACGGTGAACCGCATCGTAGGCAGGCTTCATCATCAGCCAACCGCCGTATGCGTGCTGGCGGAACGGGTTTTCCTGAAAAAACTCGAAGGCGGATGCCAGGTGCCGATAGCGGGGCACGCCACGCTCGAAGGTGAAAACCTTACCCTTGAAGGGCTGGTGGGCGACCTGGACGGGCAGAGGCTGATACGGGAAACGCAAACCGGCCCGGCGAGTGATTATGAGAAAATCGGTATCGCTCTCGCCGAGCAACTTCTTGAACAGGGAGCCGCCGAAATACTCGCCGAAGTCTACGGAGAAGAATCATAACAACCGCTTTTTCCGGGCGTTATCTATAAAAGCACTGCTATTCCATAAAACCCGATCAAGCTGGAATACCACTTGCCTTATTCCAGACTTTAACTATAAGGCCATGCTATT
>JAJRYM010000038.1 GCA_024275775.1 Nitrospirota bacterium | reverse complement strand
CACGGACGCTTTTACGAGCGGCTTTTCGTTTACGATAATGCGGAACCTTTCTTCCTCCACCCTTCCGATGGGACTCCACGGCACCCCGTATTTTTCAAACAGCTCGACAACCTTTTTCTCGTTAGCTTCGTTCAGACTTATCACGGCGCGGGACTGCGATTCGCTGAAAAGAAAGAAATCGGCGCGCATATTTGTCGTCGTATCGACTCTGCATCCGAACTCGCCGCCGAGGCATGATTCCGCCAGCGTCTGCGCCAGCCCGCCATCCGAAACATCATGAGCCGAGCTTATAAGTTTCAGTCTCGCGAGTTCCTGCAGAAGGTCAATGAGAGCTTTTTCCTTTTCGAGATCCAGCGCGGGAGGTTTCCCGGCGTCCTTTCCATGTATGGTTTTCAGATACTCGCTTCCCCCTATCTCGTCGAACGTCTCGCCGAGAAGGAAGATAACATCTCCGTTTCTCTGAAAATGCGAAGGAACCCGCAGTTCGATATTTTCCAGAAGGCCGACGACCCCCGCCATCGGCGTCGGATAAACCGCTTCGTCGCCGGTCTGATTATAAAAACTTACGTTGCCGCCGACAATCGGCACTCCGAGTTTTCGGCACGCTGACGACATGCCGTCAACCGACTGCGAAAACTCCCACATTATTTCCGGGTTTTCCGGCGAACCGAAATTGAGGCAGTCGGTTGTCGCCAGCGGTTTCGCCCCGCAACAGGCGACGTTGCGCGCCGCCTCCGCCACGGCTATCGCGCCGCCGGTGAACGGGTCGAGATAGCAGTACCGCTCGTTACAGCCGGTAGAGACAGCTATGCCCCGTTCCGTACCTTTCACCCTTATCAAAGCCGCGTCATGCCCCGGCCCGAATACGGTATTGACGCCTACCATCGAATCGTACTGCTCCGTTATCCATCTTTTGGAGTTCAGGTTGGCCGATGAAAGAAGCCTGAAGAAAACCTCCCGCAGGTCGCCCGGCTCCGGAACCGAGCCGGTGTCGAACGCGTGAAGGGCATCAAGCCTTTCGGGGCGTTTCATGGGACGTTCGTATTTCGGCGCGGCGCCTACGCACGGGGCAACCGGTATATCGGCGGCGATATCGGAATTGAAATAGAGTTTCACATGGCCGTGATCCGCCACCTCCCCGATGGTTTCAGCCTCAAGATCCCATTTTTCCAGAATCGCCCTGATTTTTTCCTCGTTTTCCGGCGGGGTTACAAGCAACATCCTCTCCTGCGATTCCGAAAGCATAATTTCGTAAGGCGTCATATCTTCTTCGCGCACAGGCACGCGGTCGAGATGCATCGTAAGGCCGGTTCCGGCGCGCTCGGCCATCTCGAATGCGGAGGATGTAAGTCCGGCGGCGCCCATATCCTGAATGCCTTCCACCAGCCCCTCCCTGAAAAGCTCAAGGCAGGCTTCCACCAGCAGTTTTTCGGTAAAAGGATCGCCAACCTGCACGGTGGGCCTTTTCGCTTCCGACTCGTCGTCAAAGCTGTCCGACGCCATCACCGCACCGTGGATGCCGTCCCTGCCGGTGCGGGAACCGATGTAAATCACAAGATTTCCGAGGCCGCTTGCCCTTCCGTAAAAGATGGAATCTTTCCCGGCCAGCCCTACGTTCATTACGTTAACCAGTATGTTGCCGTTATAGCATTCGTGGAAACGGGTGTTGCCTCCGATGGTCGGTACGCCGATGCAGTTGCCGTATGACGAAATCCCTTTAACCACGCCGTTTACGAGATACGGCGTTCTTTCGTGCGACGGGTCGCCGAACCGCAGGCAGTCGAATGACGCTACAGGCTGTGCGCCCATCGTAAAGATATCCCTCAGTATGCCGCCCACACCGGTGGCGGCCCCTTCCACCGGCTCTATGAACGACGGGTGGTTGTGCGATTCCATCTTGAATATAACCGCCAATCCATCGCCTATATCGACGACGCCCGCGTTCTCGCCCGGCCCCTGTATCACCTGAGGCCCGTCGGTTGGAAAGCGGGAGAGATGCACCCGCGAGCTTTTGTAGGAGCAGTGCTCGCTCCACATCGCGGCGAAAATGCCGAGCTCAACAAGGTTCGGCATTCTGCCGAGAATGGTTTTTATTTTCCCGAACTCTTCTTCGGTCAGGCCGTGATCGAGCGCGGTTTGAAGTTCCGTTTCAGTTTTCATTACTCTCCGCTTTCAGGATATCAATCCAGACAATTTTTCCGCCGTTCGGCAGGCATCAACCGCCTGCATAAAAGTTGCGGCATTATATCTCCCACCGGCTGAAAGCCGCAACAGGCTACGGCGCCGTGATATCATTCGCGCATGAAAATTGTCTTTATGGGAACGCCTGATTTCGCCGTGCCGAGCCTGAAAGCCATGCGCGAAGCGGGGCATGAAATAACGCTCGTCATAGCCCAGCCGGACAGGCCTGCCGGAAGAGGAAGAAAGCTTTCCGCCCCTCCCGTAAAGGTCGAAGCGGAAAAGCTTGGGCTTCCGGTTTACCAGCCGGAAAACGTAAACAGTCCGGATGCCGTTCAAAAAATCGCCACAGCCGCGCCGGATATTATCGTGGTAACGGCTTTCGGCCAGATTCTTAAAAAGAGATTGCTGGAGCTTCCCCGCTACGGATGCGTGAACCTTCACGCGTCGATTCTCCCGAAACTGCGCGGAGCGGCTCCACTCCAGCGGGCGATTATGGAAGGTTTTCGGGAAACCGGCGTTACGACCATGATGATGGCCCGCAGAATGGACGCGGGGGATATCCTTCTTCAAAGAACAGTCAGGCTCGGCACGGCTGTAACTTTCGGCGAACTTCACGATGAGCTTGCGGAAACAGGCGCCTCCCTCATGGCAGAAACCTTATCACTGCTTGCGGAAGGGCAAATAAAACCGGCGCCGCAGGACGAAGCCAAGGCGACATACGCGCCGAAAATCGACCCGGAAGAAAGACGAATCAACTGGCACGACTCCGCCGAAGTAATCGACCGCAAGGTGCGCGCGCTTTTCCCGGTACCGGGGGCGTTCACCTTCTTCAACGGCAAACGAATTATCCTGCGCGAGGTAAAACCGGCCGAAGGTTCGGCTGTTGAAGGAACAGCCGGGAAAATAATTGGCATTAAAGCCGGCTGTTTGGAAGTGGAAACCGGAAATGGTAAATTAGCAGTCTTGAAAGTAAAACCGGAAGGGAAGAAGGAAATGCCCGCCGATAGCTGGGCGCGTGGAGCCGGAATAGATAATGATTCGCGTTTTTCAAACGAAAATAAAGGCTGAAAGATGAATATTTGCGTTATCGGAACGGGGTATGTGGGGCTCGTGACCGGGGCCGTCTTCGCCGAGCTCGGCAACGATGTGATATGCGTTGACAGCGCGGCGGAAAAAATCGATCTCCTTAATAAAAATAAAATCCCTTTTTTCGAGCCCGGCCTCGAAGAGATGGTCGTGCGCAACCGCAACGAAGAGAGGCTTTCCTTCACAACCGACATTGCGCGGGGCGTGCGGGCTTCGGAAATTATCTTTATATGCGTAAACACGCCAACGCTCGACAACGGCGAAACGGACCTAGCGTACATAAAAAGCGCGGCTAGAGATATCGCCCTCGCGCTGAACGGAGATAAGACCATCGTAAACAAAAGCACCGTTCCGGTGGGAACGGGCGATCTTGTGCTTGAGACCATAAATGAACATAAAAACGAAGGCTTTAATGTGGACGTGGTATCCAATCCCGAATTTCTGCGGGAAGGATCGGCCATCCGGGACGCCCTAAGTCCGGACAGAATAATCATAGGCGCCTCCACGAAAAAAGTAGCTTTTCGCCTTATGGAGCTTTACGCCACCCTCGAAGCGCCGATACTGATTACCAATCTCTATACGGCCGAAATCATCAAATACGCCTCCAACGCGTTCCTCGCCACAAAGATTTCATTCATCAATTCCATCGCGAACCTGTGTGAACAGACAGGGGCCGATGTAGAAGACGTGGCTAGAGGCATGGGTTACGACAAGAGAATCGGTCGGGATTTCCTGAATGCCGGGCTCGGTTTCGGCGGGTCATGTTTTCCCAAGGACGTGAAAAGCCTTTTAAGCACTTCCGCCGGTTTCGGATACCGGTTCGATATTCTAAAACACGTGATGGAAACCAACAACGGGCGGGCGGCACATTTCCTGGAACTCATTAAAACCCGTTTCCCCGATTTGAACGGCAAAACAGTGGCCGTTCTGGGGCTTTCCTTCAAACCGGATACGGACGACATGAGGGAAGCGAAGTCCATCGAAATAATAAAGGCGCTTCTTGAAGAAAGCGTTATCATACAAGCTTACGACCCGGTTGCCATGCAACGGGCGCGGGAGATGTTTCCGGATATACGCTACTGCCGGAACGCCTACGAAGCCTGCGACGGCGCCGACGCTATGCTTCTCGTCACAGAATGGCGGGAGTTCAGACTGCTTAACATGGAGAAGATAAAAAACTCGATGAAACATCCGATAATTTTCGACGGGCGCAACATATACGACCCTGAAAGAAAAAAGAGATTGGGGTTTGAATACTACTGCTTTGGGAGGGGCAAATGGCCGAAATCCTCGTAACCGGAGCGGCCGGATTTATCGGCTCGCATTTTGTCGACGAGCTTATCCGCGACGGGCACAACGTGTACGGCGTGGATAATTTCATAACATCCACTCCCGCCAACATAAGCCATCTGGACGACGAGCCGCTTTTCAGGTTCACCGAGCGGGATATTACGAAAGGTATCGAATTCCCCGGCGCGCTTGACTATATTGCAAACCTGGCCTCGCCCGCCAGCCCGGTGGATTACTACGAATACCCTCTGGAAACCATGCTGGTGGGAAGCGTGGGCGCCTACCACTGCCTTGAGCTTGCGCGCGAGAAGAAAGCGGTTTTTTTGCAGGCGTCCACATCCGAAGTGTACGGAGACCCTGAAGTTACGCCCCAGCCGGAAAGTTACTGGGGGCGCGTAAACTCCTTCGGGCCCAGAGCCTGTTACGACGAAGCCAAAAGATTCGCCGAAGCTCTTGCTTACACATATCGCGCGAAAGAATGGGCTGAAAGTCGCATCGCCCGGATATTCAACACATTCGGGCCAAGAATGAGAAAAAACGACGGGCGCGCGGTGCCGAATTTCATAAATCAGGCTTTGGCGGGCGAACCGATAACGGTTTACGGCGACGGCTCCCAAACGAGGAGCTTCTGCTACATAAACGACCTTGTGGAAGGGCTGGCCAGGCTGTTGTTCTCGCCCGTAACCACGCCTGTCAACATCGGCAACCCTAATGAAATGACCATTCTCGATATTGCCGAACAAATCAGGGAAAAGATAAACCCGGAGAGTGAAATCGTTTTCCTGCCGCTTCCCGAAAACGACCCGAAACAGAGAAAACCTGACATATCAAAAGCCGGAAAACTGCTGGGATGGGAACCGAAATGGGCGCTTGAGGACGGGCTGGACAAGACAATCGAATATTTTAAATCCGATCGGCCCACAGCCTGATCGGTTGCGAAAAGGTTTAACATCGTATTTGAACCATTCCCCCATAAAAGGATAAAATCAAAAAATGGCGACAGTTTCAGATAAAGGGGAAAAAGAGACGCAAAACAGTAAAGGAGCGCCCGCCACTCCTCCTTTTCGGAGACCCCTGCATAAAATAATCAGCGAAGACGCTTTCAAGGAACCCCTGCAGAAAAGAGCGCGCCCCTTTTTTCGGATAGCATCGCTGATAATTAAAAATCCTTCCATGTTTTCCGCGTTTTTCTATTACAACGTAATGAGCGAAGTGGAGAAACTTCAGAATTTCCTCCACGATTACGGCGCGGCTGAAAACAAAACATGGCATCATTTCAGCGAGCTTATTTCCAGCGTCAGGAACTTTTCTGTCGCGGCGTTCGAGCTGTGTCATCTCATAAACCGTTATGGGGACTATTTCGCCGACGAGCAGGACGATATATCCGAAGAGTTTTTAAGCCACGCTTTCGAAGCGGTGGATTTCATCAACCATATTGAGATAGGGCTCGTTTCCGAAGCGCTGGCAGAACTTAAACGGCAGGGATGCGATCCCGGAGACATGGAAGATATAAGCTATTCATTCGGTGAAATAGGGCAGGAGTTTAAACTGCCGAGAAATATCGACATGGAACAGCACGCCACTTCCGAATCGTGGGGGAGGCGCATAGCCGAAACATACCGCAAACTGGCTCTCAAAATGCACCGCGACAAATACGGCAGTCGGCCGAGCCCGGAAGAGTTGGCCGAGATTATCCCGTCACGCTTCAACGAAACAAAAGTGAAAGTGCTTGAAAACAGCCTGCACGGCCTACAGTCGGAATACGACACTCACATCCGGCAGACAGAAATAGAACGGAAAAACCCGGAGCTTATCAAATTGAGAGCGTGCATCGCTATTCCGATGCACCTTCTGGAAATGGCCAGGTGGAATATTCATTTTTACGAGAGACATGAAAACGAAGCCCATGTTCACGAAAGCCAGAAAAAGATTTCGGAAATCGTTGACAGAAACAGCGTCCTAAAGCTTCTTTCCAATTTCGCCTTTTATTACTCCCACAAGTACATAATGAAAGGCAAGCCGATAGCGGAAAAGATTATGTCCAAATTCGTAAAGAAGGGAGAAATAGAGCTTCCCATTCCGCAACCGGCAGGCTTTCACGCCCGCCCCGCCTACTATGTAACTCTAGTAGTGGAAGAACACGGCACGGATGTTTTCCTGAAAGTCGGCAACAGGAAGTTTGACGCCCGGTCGGTGCTGGATCTGCTGGAAGCCGGCGGGATGGCGGCGGACGAAGGTATGGAAACGGTGATCTTCACTGGCGACGCGCGAACCCTGGCCGACCTGAGAATACTTGCCGACCATAACTACTGCGAGGATGAAAAAATTCCCAAGGAACTCAACTACATCCGTGTGGCTCGGAACATCATGACATGAAGCATGGATTTGCGGACGCCAGGCGGGAGATTAAAAAACTCGAGCCGTTCATATCTCATATAAGCCGCCGCATATTTGAAACTCCCGAAACGAATTTTCAGGAGATAAAATCATCGGCATTCCTTGTATCCGAACTTCAAAAACAGGGTTTCTCGGTAAAACGGGGAAAAGGCAGGCTGAAAACCGCTTTCGAAGCGGTATGGCGCGGGAAGAGAAAAAACCCGACTATCGCGATTCTCGCGGAATACGACGCCCTTCCGGAAATCGGCCATGCCTGCGGCCATAACATGATAGCGGCCCTCGGCCTCGGCGCGGCGCTCGCGGTAAAAAACATCGCTGGAAAAAAGTGCGGCACGCTGAAAGTTATCGGCACTCCGGCCGAGGAAGGCGGCGGCGGCAAACTGCTGATGATAAAAGAAGGATGGTTTAACGGCGTCGACGCCGCCATAATGGCGCATCCTTCCAACAAAACCAGAGTCGTTTCAAGAATGCTGGCGGTAATGGAAATAGAGTTCCTTTTTTACGGAAAGGCTTCGCACGCCGCGGCGCACCCGGAACTGGGAATCAACGCGCTGGACGGCGTGATAAACCTGTTTAACGCGGTTAACGCCATGAGACAGCAGACGCCGGATTTCAGCCGGGTACATGGAATCATCACCCACGGAGGCGACGCGCCGAACATAATTCCGGAATTCGCGTCGGCAAAATTCATGGTGCGCGGGCTTACGATGCCGGATTTCAAGTTTATGATTGAAAGACTGCGCAGGTGCGCCGCCGGGGCGGCTAAGACTGCCGGATGCAGGCTGAAAATAAAAGCAAACCCGCTCGCCTATCATCCTTTCGAACCTAACAGAACCATGGGAAAGGTTTTCGCCGAGAATCTCAGGAAGACGGGGCTCAAGGAGTCCGGCATCGGCGAAACCGAAGAGATAGGCTCGTCGGATATAGGCAACCTTAGCCAGGTATTGCCGGCGCTCCATCCGGAATTCGCCGTGAGCGACGGAGAGGCGGTAAACCATTCGCGGGATTTCCTCAAAGCTGTGCTCTCCAAAAAAGGAACCGGCAACATGCTGAAAACCGCGACGGCTCTTGCCGCGACAGTTCTGGAACTTTTCGGCAATCCAGGCCTGATAAAGGAGGCAAAACGCGAATTTCTTCGGCTAAAAAAAGGTTAAACGGTATTTTTACCGTCTTATCTGGTAAAATGAGAAAACGTATTATCGGACTTTTTCACACAACATTCTGAGGTTCCTATGGCAAAAAAGAAAAAGCAGACAACACAGACCAAACAAACCAAGCAGAAAAAACAGAACAGCCCGGCAACGCTTATGCTTGCGGCGGTTGTAGCCCTGCTGGTCATGGCGGGCTATCTGGTCGCGGCCAACAAAAGCGGTAAAACGGAATACGCCCCGGTTGAATATTCGCAAACCGCGCCGAAAGCGGTAGCGGCGTCCGAAGGCGAACTTATAGAAACCAGGCCGGTTATTCCGGCTACCGAGTTCAAAGGCATGGTATCCTCGGTGTACGGCTGGGCCGCGGAAATTCCGGGAGCGTTCGACGCTCTTTACTGCTACTGCAAGTGCAAGGAAAATCCGATGTTCAAGCATAAAACTCTTCTTACATGCTATACGGACGGCCACGCCGCCCAGTGCGGAATATGCCTTAATGAAGGCAAAATGGCGCACGAACTTACCAAAGAAGGCAAATCGCCAAAAGAAATCCGGAAAATAGTGGACGATTACTATGCCAAGTTCTCTGGTTGATCGCTCCTTTGGCGAATACCGGGCGAAAGCGTTTCTGCCGTTCGCCTTTTTCTGCGTGGCCCTGACGGCTGTATATATTTCCGTGACGGTGGATATTCATAACCGCCCCATTCCGAAACCGCAGGAGGAGTCCGCACAGCAGTCGCCCAGCCCTATGGAAGGTAAAGCGGCTCCGCCGTTCGAGTTGCAGGATCTCAACGGCAAAACCGTAAAGCTGGCCGATTACGCCGGCAAAGTGCTTTTCATAAATATATGGGCTACATGGTGCGTGCCGTGCAGAGAGGAAATGCCGTCAATGGAAGCCTTGTACAAGCAGATTAAAGGGCCTGGGTTCGAAATGCTGGCCATAAGCGTGGATAAGGAAGGCGCTTCGGCGGTAAAGCCGTTTATGGAGGAGCTGGGCCTAACCTTCCCGGCTCTGCTCGACCCGAAGAGTGAAGTCGCCGATCTTTACAAAACAACCGGCGTGCCGGAAACGTTCATCGTCAATGAGGACGGAATCATAATCCACCACGTCGTAGGCCCTACCGACTGGAGCCGCCCTGAAGTGGTGGGGCTTCTAAAGCAGTACATCTCCCGCGCCAAAAATTAAGTCTTCGTTTTATACTGAAGGGGCCTGCACGGCCCCTCCATCTCCGTAAACCGGGCTATCACGAAGCGGCGGTTCTATGGTCTACGTTCTCCTTCATAATCTTGTCTTTCTTCTTCTTGGGCATTTCCACATCCCAGATTACTCCCGGGGAGTCGGGGTCTGTAGGCACCTTGGCCTCGGCCCACGAGATTTCGCCTTTCAGGTATTTGTCTATATTCTCCGCCGCGACCTTGGCCTGCCCCATCGCGAGAATTACAGTCGAACCGCCGGTTACCGTATCGCCTCCGGCGAAAACGCCTTCCTTGGAGGTCTGGTAGGTTTTGGGGTCCACCATTACGATGCCCCACCTATTGATGCCTACCTCCTTATCGGTGGAGGGAATAATCGGGTTTACGTTGCACCCGAGCGAAAAGACGATGGTATCAATTTCATCCACGAAAAACTCGCCGGTACCGACCGGTTTTTTCCTGCCGGACCTGTCGGGTTCTCCCAGTTTCATTTTCTCGCACTTGATGGCCGTTACGTTGTTGTTTTCATCGGTTATGATTTCCACGGGGTTGGAAAGGAATTTCCAGTTGATGAACTCCTGCTCCGCGTGGCGCAATTCTTCCGCTCTGGCGGGCGCCTGATCGTGCGAACGGCGATAGTAACAGGTAACGTCTCCGCCGAGCCTTTTTGCGGTGCGGATTACGTCCATCCCGGTGTTCCCGGCCCCGATTACTCCAACCCGCTTACCCTGCACTATCGGAGTCGTATATTCGGGAAACAGATTGCCGTGCATAAGGTATATGCGCGTAAGGTAATCATTGGCGGAATAAACTCCGTTTCCGTTTTCCCCCTTGATGCCGAGAAGTTTCGGCAGGCCCGCGCCGGAGCCTATGAAAACTGCGTCGAAATCTTCTTCTCCAAGGAGGTCGTCAAGCGTAAGCACCTTGCCGATAATCATGTTGTAAACGAACTCGACGCCCATATCTTCAAGGAATTTTACGTCGCTGTCGATAATATCTAGCGGCAGGCGGAATCTCGGAATGCCGTACACAAGCACTCCGCCCGGCCTGTGAAACGCTTCGAATACCGTAACGGCATGGCCATTTCGTATCAGCTCGTACGCGGCGGTAAGGCCGGCGGGGCCGGAACCGACAACGGCAACTCTTTTGCCGGTATCGGGGGCGATATCCGGAAGTATGCGGATGTTATTCTTCCGCTCATAATCGGCCGCGAACCTCTCAAGACTGCCGATTTCAACGGAATGTCCCTTTTTCCCGATTACGCAATCAATCTGGCACTGCTTATCCTGAGGACAGACGCGGCCGCATATCGCCGGAAGGAAATTGGTTTCGCGAATTCTTTTCACCGCGCCCGCGTAATCGCCGTCTTCAATAAACTTGATGAAACCTGGAATATCTATCCCTACCGGGCACCCAGGCACACAGCCTGGCTTTTTGCACTGAATGCACCTCTGCGCTTCCTGCTGAGCCTGCTCAGGCGAATACCCGATGGGCACTTCGTCAAAGTTCTTCACTCTTTCTTCAGCCGGATGCAAAGGCATTTCAACCATCGGAAGCGCCATTCTTTCTTTGTTACTTAAATCTGCCATGATGCTCTCCTATTTCCCAACGGCTTCAAGAGCCTTTTTTTCAACTTCAACATACATTTTCTGACGTTTCATAAGCTCGTCGAAGTCCACCTTATGACCATCGAAATCGGGGCCGTGGAAGCAGGCGAATTTCGTTTCTCCGCCCACCGTCACCCTGCAGGTGCCGCACATGCCGGTTCCGTCCACCATGATGGCGTTCAGCGAAACCCATGTATTGATCCCTTTCGGTTCGGTTAGTTTAGTTACGGCCATCATCATCGGCACCGGGCCGACGGCCAGCACGTAGCTGATATCTTCTTTTTCAAGTATTTTCTCCAAGGCGTGGGTTACGAACCCTTCAATGCCGATAGAGCCGTCGTTCGTCGTCAGGTAAACCTCGTCGCAAACCTCCTTGAGCTCATCGACCATGAGGAGGAGATCTTTATTTCTGGCTCCGACGATTCCTATTACCCTGTTGCCGAGAGCTTTAAGGTCGCGCGCTGTTGGGATAACCGCGCCGGTGCCGTAACCGCCCCCGATTAACACGCATGCGTCGTGGTATTTGTCGATATGCGATCTCTGTCCGAGAGGGCCTACAATATCCGACAGGCAGTCGCCCACCTGCATCTCGTTCAGGTCGCGCGTCGTTTTGCCCGCCGACATGACTATGATATGAAGCGTGCCTTTTTCCCTGTCCCACCCGCAGATGGAAAGAGGTATCCGTTCGGATTTCTTGAACGGCTTCATAATGATAAACTGCCCTGCCTCGATTTTGCGGGCGATGAACGGAGCTTCTATCTCATACCAGTAGGTATTCGGACAAAGCTCTTTCTTATCGAGAATCTTAAATGACTGAACATATCTGTTGCTCAAGGTTCCTCCTGTCTTTTGTGATATTGCTACCAATGTAAAGCACTTATCAGAGGGCCTTTACCGCACCGCGGTAACTCATGGACCCACAACCCCCATACCCCTCAGGTAAGTGCTTTAAGTATAGTAGATTTTTGAGACCTGTAGCAACCCCGTTTGGAAACCGGCTCCACACGCCCTTTTAAGAACCGGCAGAGGGACATGATGAACAGATAACATTCAAGGTTTTGCAGGAAGTTTAAGCGAGCGTTTTTTTCTGGTACGCAACCAGCTCCCGGATTCCCTTCCGCGCGAGTGTTATCAGTCCGTCGAGTTCATCTTTGGCGAAAGGCTCCTCTTCGGCCGTTCCCTGAAGCTCCACGAACTTCCCTTTACCGGTCATTATTACGTTCATATCGGTGCCGGCTGAGTAATCCTCCTCGTAATCTAAGTCGAGAAGCGGTTTTCCGTTGACGATTCCAACGCTTATCGCCGCAAGATAATCCGTAACCGGAATGGACTCCAGATAACCGTCCTTTTGAAGTTTTTGCATCGCAAGGTACATGGCGACAAACCCGCCGGTTACCGAAGCCGTCCGCGTGCCGCCGTCGGCCTGTATTACGTCGCAGTCTATCCATATTGACCGCTCGCCAAGCGCTTTCATATCTACCACGGAACGGAGAGCCCTGCCGATGAGCCGCTGGATTTCCATCGTCCTCCCGCCCTGTTTTCCTCTGGACGATTCTCTCTGGGAACGGGTGGTAGTGGCGCGCGGAAGCATGGAATACTCGGCGGTAACCCAGCCGCTGTTTTCCCCTTTAAGGAACCTCGGCACGCGGTCTTCCAC
This sequence comes from Nitrospirota bacterium, assembly GCA_024275775.1. Classification (GTDB taxonomy): domain Bacteria; phylum Nitrospinota_A; class UBA7883; order JACRGQ01; family JACRGQ01; genus JAJRYM01. The sequence goes on along the minus strand of JAJRYM010000038.1, from coordinate 9,187 downwards.
GGATGCCGTGCAGATAACTTCCGTCTTTCCCATCTTTATCAGAACCGACCCCTCGGCATGGATGTTTACGCCGGTTTTGATGTTCACAGGCCGCAACTGGTTGGCCTTGCGGTTGCGGTATCTTCCGGTTGTTTTCATTATTACCCCCCAATCATTCAGGTGAAGATTTTATCTTTATCAAATGCGGTCAAAGAAAGCAGGTGATGGAAAAACCTTTATTTTAATCTTAATCGGCGAACTTTGCCAGACTGTTAATATCGCATATCGCGCAGTATTATTTGGTTAGCGAAGCGGGGAGCCGTAAAAATAAGAATCACGAGGCTGTAAAGCCATTTATAAGAGATGGTCTCCCCGCTCTCCACTTTCCCCGGCGATTTTCCTTAAATGTCCCGCATCAGGAAACGCTTACATCGCTTTCAGTTGCGCTTTAAGGGATTCGCAGACGTCCTTTGCATCGCCGAACAGTAGTGAGCAGTTATCCCTGTAATAGAGCAGGTTCTCAATTCCCGAATAGCCTGGACGCATACTTCTTTTTATCACGAAAACCTGTTTCGCCTTTTCAACATCGAGTATCGGCATGCCGTAAATAGGGCTGGAACTATCCTCCCGCGCGGCCGGGTTCGTTACATCGTTGGCTCCTATAACCAGAACGGCGTCCGCCGTTACGAATTCGGGATTTATCTCCTCCATCTCGAAAACATGGTCGTAAGGTATATCGGCCTCCGCCAACAGCACGTTCATGTGCCCCGGCATTCTGCCCGCCACCGGATGTATGGCGAATTTCACCGTAACGCCGTTTGCTTCAAGCACGTTCATCAGCTCCTTTACGGCGTGCTGTGCCTGCGCCACTGCCATCCCGTACCCCGGCACGATTATCACCTTGCCGGTATCTTTCAGCCAGAAGGCCACCTCTTCCACGACGGTTGTTTTTACGCTTTTCCCCTCTGCCGTCTGCGCCTCCACAGCCCCTTCCGTTTTGGAAGCCGAGGATACGCCGAATACCACGTTAAAGATGGAGCGGTGCATAACCTTGCACATGATGTACGAAAGTATCGCGCCGGAAAAACCTACCAGCGAACCGGTAATGATTAAAAGGCTGTTATGAAGCGTAAAGCCTGTGGCGGCGGCCGCCCAGCCGGAATACGAGTTGAGCATGGATATGATAACCGGCATATCGGCGCCTCCAACCGGGATTATCAGCAGAATTCCCAGAGCCAGCGATACGGCCCAGATAACCAGAAGAAAAACGAGGTTATCCGACACGGTAAAAAAGTAACCGGCGAATACGGCGGAGAGAGCGAGGAGACTATTCAAAACGTGCTGGCCTCCGAAAACAACCGGCGCGGGCTTTAGTATCCCCTGAAGTTTTCCAAACGCCACGAGAGAGCCGGTAAAGGTTATCAGGCCGATAATCGTGCCGGCGATTATCTCTACCATCAGCGCGGTATCCGGCGGGCCGGAACCGGACTCCGTAAGATAAACGCCAAGCGCCACCAGCCCCGCCGAAAGCCCCACGAAACTGTGTAGCATGGCCACAAGCTGGGGCATGGCGGTCATCTTTATTTTCATGGCGATGACGATGCCGATAGAACCGCCGACCATTACGCAGAGAAGTATCAAACCGTAGTTTTTCATATCCGGGGCGAACATTGTGGTCGCCACGGCTACGGCCATGCCGGCTATCGCAAAAAGATTTCCCCGGCGCGCCGAAACAGGCGAGGTGAGGCCGTTAAGCCCCAGAATAAAAAGAACCGCAGACAGCAGGTAGGCAAGCGCGGTTACGTCCGATAACTGTTGCAAACCGCTACTCCCGTTTTTTCTGTTTTCTGAACATCGCCAGCATTCTTTGCGTAACGACGAACCCGCCGAAAATATTTACCGACGCAAGCGTTACCGCCAGCAGACCGACCGCCAGCGGCCACCCCGTGCCGGCAGATGCGCCCGCCACGAGAAACGCGCCGATTATTATTATTCCGGAGATGGCGTTCGTAAGCGAAATCAAAGGCGTATGGAGCGACGGCGTGACGCCCCACACCACCCAGTATCCGATAAAACCGGCCAACACCAGTATGTAAATGGCTACCATCGGTTGAGACATAAATACTCCTTTAATCTGTTATCGGGATCGCAACTTGCCTTCATGGGTGACAAGAGAGGCCGATGTTATTTCATCTTCCATGAAATTTTTGAAAGCCGGCGCGCCGTCCTTCTCTTCAGTAAGCAGTTTCACGAAGCCGAGAAGATTCCTTGCGTAAAACGCGCTGGCGTCCCCGGCCATCATCGCCGGGTAGTTCGTATAGCCGACGATTTTCACGCCGTGCCTTTCGATGATTTTATCCGGCTCGGTAAGCGGGCAGTTACCGCCGGAGGAGGCCGCCATATCGATTACAACCGAGCCGTGGCGCATTGCCTTTATCGCTTCTTCCGATATAAGCCTCGGCGCGGGCCTGCACGGTATCTGCGCGGTGGAAATGACTATATCCGCTTTTTTAAGCTCCTCCGTGAGAAGCTCCTGCAATTTTTCTTTAGCCTCAGCCGAGAGCTCCTTAGCGTATCCGCCTTCGCCAGCTCCGCTTTCCCCCACTTCAAGTTCGATAAATTTCGCGCCGAGAGACATCACCTGCTCTTTAACTTCCGGCCTTACGTCGAAAGCGGCCACTTCCGCCCCCAGCCGTCTTACAGTGGCGGCGGCCTGAAGCCCGGCCACTCCAGCTCCGATAACGATGACCTTCGCCGGGCGGGTGGAGCCTGCGGCCGTCATCATCATCGGGAGAAAACGGTCGTAAAGATTCGCGGCCGTTATCGCCGCAAGGTAGCCTCCTATGCTGGACTGCGAGGAAAGCGCGTCCAGCGGCTGGGCGCGAGAGATTCGCGGGATCATTTCAAGCGCGAAAACGTTAACGCCCTGCGCCGCGAGCTTATCCACCGTTCCGTCGTCGTTGCACATATCCATAAAACCGACGAGAACGGCGCCGGATTTCATCCTGTTAATATCGCGGGCGTCGGGTTTCCGCACCACGAGCACGATATCCGCCGAAAGAGTTTTTTTCCTGGCGGCAACCTCGGCGCCTGCCGATTCATAATCCGCGTCGGTAAAATGCGAGTTAAGCCCCGCCTTTTTTTCGATAACAACATCCAGCCCCATGCTTTTCATCTTCGCGACTGTTTCGGGGGTGGCGGCGACCCTTGCTTCGCCGGACGTCTTTTCTTTCGGTATGCCTACTATCATTTCTGAACGGCCTTTCAATGAATATTTAAAGACATTCTTCGCCTTTCATTCTACACCGCTTTTGGGGATTAACGTAGCCGGTGAAAGCAGGCGGTTTAGTGCAGTTCTCCCCAATTGGAGCCGGCGCTTACCTGCACCTTGAGCGGCACGGAAAGTTTTTGGGCGTTTTCCATGGCGCGCCGAATTTTTGCAGAGACAGATTCCGTTTCGGCTTTAGGCGCTTCGACAATCAGCTCGTCGTGAACCTGCAGGAGAAGCCTGGCTCCGCTATGTTTGAGAGCGCTGTCCACGTCTATCATCGCTTGTTTCATAAGATCGGCCGCCGACCCCTGCACGACGCTGTTCACCGCCATTCTTTCGGTCATCTCCCTCAGAGTGCGGTTGGCCGATTTGATGTTCGGCATATCGCGCCTGCGCCCCGCCATTGTCGTAACGTATCCTTTCTCGCGTGCCGAGGTTTTTACCGATTCGATGAAATCCCGCACTCCGCTGTACCTCGCGAAATAGTTGTTTATGTATTCCGAAGCCTCCGCGCGGGTTATGCCGATATCGCGCGCGAGGCCGAAAGCCGTTTTGCCGTAAATAATGCTGAAATTTATCGCCTTCGCTATTCTTCTCATGTCGGATGAATGTTCGGCCATCGCGCCGAAAATTTCCCTCGCGGTGCGAGCGTGAATATCCTCGTCCGCGCCGAAGGCTTCCGTTAAAACCGCGTCCCCGCTGAGGTGCGCAAGCAGGCGAAGCTCCACCTGCGAGTAGTCGGCCGACACCAGCAAGAAGCCTTTTTCGGCATGAAACGCCTCCCGGATTTTTCTTCCTTCGTCCGTGCGGATAGGTATGTTCTGCAGGTTGGGAGACGAAGAGGACAGCCGGCCTGTGGCCGCCATCGCCTGATTGAACGATGTATGAATTCTGCCGGTTTCCGCGATAACCATTTTCGGAAGCGGATCGACGTAGGTCGATTTCAGCTTGGAAAGAGTGCGGTAGCGCAGGACAAGCTTTGGAAGCGGATGAGCGGAGGCAAGGGTTTCAAGCACTTGCTGGTCGGTTGAAGAACCGGTTTTTGTTTTCTTAACCTTTCTGAGACCCAGCTTCTCAAACAGTATTTCGGCAAGCTGTTTCGGCGACCCTATGTTGAACTCTTCCCCCGCCGCGGCGTAGATTTCTTTTTCAAGCCGGCTCAGTTGCTCTTCAAGCTCATGCGAATACCGTTCGAGCTTGTTCGCGTCTATCGCTATGCCGTTTTGCTCCATCTCCGCGAGAATTTCAACCACCGGCAGTTCCAGCCTGTAATAAAGCTTGTCGAAACCGTTATCGACTATCTTCTTTTCCAGCAGTTCGGTCAGGCGCAGGGAGATATCGGCATCTTCGGCGGCGTAGTCCGTCGCCTGCTCCACCGGCACCATGCCGAAAGGGATTTCTTTCGCCCCTTTGCCGGCAACGTCCGAGTAACCAATCATCGAGTAGCCCAGCTCCCGCTTTGCCAGCGCGGTAAGGTTGTGCCTGCGCTCGTCCGCGTAAAGAAGATAGGAGGCGATCATCGTATCGAACGAAACGGGATTAATGCGGATTCCTTCCTTCCGCAGAACCAGGAGGTCGTACTTCAGGTTATGCCCGTACTTTTTTATTTTCCCGTTTTCAAGAACCGGCTTTAACGCCTGTATCACCTTCTTTTTTTCAAGCTGTGCCGGCGCGCCTTCATAATCGTGGGACAGCGGAATATAAAAACCTTCCCCGCTCTCCAGCGATAACGAGATACCTACCAGCCGCGCCCTCATAGGTTCAACCGAGGTCGTCTCGGTATCGACGGCGATGGCGGAAGCTTTGCTCAGCCGTTCCATCAGCGCGGCGAAACCGGCTTCATCCAGAACCGCCGTATAGTTGCCTCTTTCCTGCTCTTCCGACTCGCTTTCCCCGATAAGCGATTTGAAACCAAGCTCGAGAAAAAGCCTGTTCGCCTTTTCCCTGTCGGGTTCAGAAAGTTTCAGTTTTTCAAAATCGGTTTCCAGCTCCACATCCGTTTTTATCGTGGCCAGCTCCCGGCTTAACCGCGCCTGGTCGGCGTACTTTATAAGGGATTCCCGAAGTTTTGGTTTTTTGACCCGATCGGCGTTCCGCAGAAGGTTGTCTATATCGCCGTACTCTTCCAACAGTTTGCGAGCGGTCTTTTCGCCGACGCCGGGAACGCCGGGAATGTTATCCGAAGCGTCGCCCATCAGGCCGAGCATATCTACCACGCGCGCGGGCTCGACGCCGAATTTTTCCTTTACGTCCTTCTCTTCGTATTTCTTTTCCTTCATTGGGTCCAGCATTGCGATGCCTTCCCCTACCAACTGCATGAGGTCTTTGTCTCCGCTCACGACAGTTACATCCAGCCCGGCTTCAACGCCTCTTACCGCCGCCGTGCCGATTAAATCGTCCGCTTCATAGCCTGCGCGCTTGAACGCCGGAATATGGAAAGTGTCAATCATCTTTTCTATAATCGGTATCTGCACTCGCAAATCCTCGGGCATTTTCTGCCTGTTGGCCTTGTATTGCGGATACATTTCGTGCCTGAACGTTTTTTCTTTAGAATCGAGAGCTATGGCGAAATAGTCCGGTTTTTCTTCCCGGACTATTTTCAAAAACATTTTCGCGAAACCGTAAACGGCGTTTGTGGGAATACCGTCCGCGGTTCTCAGGTTCGCCCGGATTCCGTAAAAGGCGCGGTAATAGAAACCGGCGCCGTCGATTATGAAGAACCGCTTTTTTTTCACGGCCGTCTTGAGTCCCTGCCGGCCTATGCTTTCGACTTTTCGAGTTCGGCCCGCCGTTTGCTGTCGGCCTCCTCCAGAGCTTCACGTATTACAGGATACGTTTTCATCGCAATGAAAAGATCGTCGTGCTTGAGTTCGTAAAGAGAGCACGGCGTCACGGCGCTTACCGTGGCCGTGCGGGGTTCCTTGTGCAACAGAGCCATTTCGCCGAAAAAATCGCCCGCCATGAGCGTAGCTATTTCGAGCTTCTTGCCGTTCGCCATAATGGAAACCCTTGCAACCCCTCTCGCGATCAGAAAAAGCGTATCCCCTTTTTCGCCCTGCCGTATAATCGTTTCTTTTTCCGAAAAAGAGCGAGCCCTCATTCCGCCGGCTATGTGCTCAAACGCATCTTCCGATATTTTGCTGAAAAACGGCACTTTGCGGAGCAGTTCGGTTGGGCTGAACTTGAGTTTAGCCACTTCAAGTCCTCTAAGATTCCGAAGGTCGCGCCGGACGGTATCTATAATCTCTTCAGCGACTCCGGCAGGCAAAGCGCCGCGCTCGAACTGTTCTTCGATGGATTCCAGTTCGGTAAGTTTTATGAGTCTATGCCCCAGCCTGCTTTGAACAGCGTGGACGAATTCCGGAAACTGTTCCGCTATTTGGTCGAGCCTTTTCCGGGCGCTTTCGCACCAAGTGGCATACATCCCCCGAACTTCGTTCACGGCATCTTCCGGCAATGATTTGAGCGTTCCAAGCTCGTCTATCCTCTCCAGCATTCTGGTACTGCTCTGGTAATGCCCCCATACGACGGCGTAATCCTTGGCAATCCTGTTTACTCGAAGATCTTCCGCAGTTGCCGCAAAGCCCGGAATAACTTCAAGCAGTTTTGTGGCCAGCGCCTCGACGGTAGGAAGCACCTTTTTTCTGAAATCCACCCCTACGATGCGCTCCTCGAAGCGGACGGCATCCACCTGCATATCAAGCGTTCTCGACAGTTCGCGGAAAGCCCATTCGCTGAGATGCCCCTTGTTGAACATATCGATAAAGAAGGCTTTTTCTTCCGCGAACGCGAAAAGAAGCAGTAAACGCTTCTCTTCTTTCGGGTTGAGTTCCGTGCCGTAAAGATGGTCCAGCTCTTCTTCCAGCTTTGCTATATCCCGCTCGCAGTCTCCAGTCAGATGTTGCGCCACCATCGATGAAAACCGGCCGCCCGCCATCAGTTCCGGAATACGTTCAACGGCTTTCTTCTTCGCGGCAAGAACCCCTTCCACCTTGGCGAACCGGTCGGCCAGCGGCGGTTTATCGAGGCCGAGCATGTGAACGACCTTGTTTATGCTGAGCCCCTGCACGATAAGCGTAAACAGCACCGCCCCGGTAACGAGCGATACGAACGTATCCGAAAATTCAAAATGAGGCAGGCTCAAAACGATGGCAAGCGCTATGGCGCCCCGGAGACCGCCCCAGAACATTACGGTCTGATAATCTCTGCTTACCGGTTCGTCCCCCGGCAGACGGCCGACCACGGACATGAGGCCGTAAACGACAACCGCGCGGGATATCAGCATCCCGATAATCACCCAGAAGAGCTTGTCCCATTGCGAAACCAGCGCGGCAAGTTTTACCTCCATCCCCACAAGAAGAAATATGAGAGCGTTGGCTATGAACGCAAGGTATTCCCAAAAATTTCCCATGTAACGGCGTATATCGGGAGAAATCTTCATTCGTCCCCAACTTCCGATTGTGAGAGCGGCCGCGACTGTGGCCATGATTCCGCTTACATGGAAAACCTCCTCGCCCAGCCAGAACGATACATAGGCAAGTGTGGTCGTAAGCGTAATTTCAATAAAAGAGTCCGATTCAACAAGCCCCAGTATCAGCCCGGCCGTAGCGCCAAGCGCCACACCGACGACCACACCGCCGGCGAACACTATGAAAAAATCAAGAACGCCGGCCGCCGCCGAGTCGAGAGACATCGCTCCGACAGCTATTACGCCGAGAATGATGCGGGATAAAACCAGCGCCGTGGCGTCGTTGAAAAGGCTTTCGCCTTCCACCAGAATCGTAAGCCGCTTGGGGGCGCCCAACTGCTTGAAAAGCGAGATTACCGCCACCGGGTCGGTGGCGCTCAGGATGGCGCCCAGCAGAAGAGCCGGCGTAAAGGGAATCGACGTGAAAGTGGAAACGACAAGAGCTATCAAAAAGGTGGAGAGCAGAAGACCCGGCACGGCAAGTATCAGCACCGGCGCGAGGTTTTCGCGAAGCGTTCTTAAATCCATGTTGAAAGCCGATTCAAAAACGAGCGTCGGCAGGAAAACGAACAGGATCAGATCGGGCGATATTTCAACCGCATGCAGTAACGACGTAAACTCTGGATACTCGCGCGTGAGAACGGCCAACAGCATACCGACCAGAACCAGCGCTATAGTGAAAGGAAAACCTGTGCGCTTCGTGGCGGCGCGAATAACCGTGGCGACAAGCAGAAGAACAATTATGCCGCCTACGGATTCAATTACGGTGGAAACTTCATGCATCCGTTGCTCCCCTCATACGAAAAAATAGCCTTTGTATAACCATTTATTATTAACGATAAAGCGCTTTATGTGGAAAAAAAGTTGTTTTTGGCCGAGAAATTTCCACGCCGAATTATCGGCAACCAAAGAGCAGTTGACCCTTTTAACCGCCTGCTGTTTAATAGCGGAATGATAGCCAGGGTTCAAAGCGCGGCCCACTTGGGCATTGAAGCGTTCCCTGTCGAGGTGGAAGTCGACCTCACACCCGGCTCTTTTTTCTACGTTACGGTAGGGCTTCCCGACGCGGCGGTGAAGGAGAGCCAAAACCGCGTTTTATCCGCTCTCAAGAACTCCGGTTTCATCCCGCCGGTAAAGAAGATAACGGTAAACCTTGCTCCGGCGGATATCAGGAAGGAAGGTTCGGCTTTCGACCTTCCGATAGCGGCCGCCATCCTCGCGGCACAGGGGATAATCCCGCCGAAAAAATTAAAGGACCTCCTACTCATAGGGGAGTTGGCGCTCGACGGCCGGGTTAAGCCGGTGAAAGGCACCCTCTCTGTCTCGGCGATGGTTCAAAAGATGGAAAATCGCACGCTTCTCGCTCCCGTCGATAACAGCCGAGAGGCCGCCGTGGTGGAAGGGGTTACGGTTATCCCGATTGCAAATCTCGCGCAGGCGGTCGGCTGGCTTGCGGGCGAAATCGAAAT
>JAJRYM010000037.1 GCA_024275775.1 Nitrospirota bacterium | reverse complement strand
CCTGCCACAGCACCGGCACCAAGAAGAAAATGGGTCCTGGCCTTAAAGGAACTAAGGACAGGCATTCCGACGCTTGGCCGAAAAAATGGATTTCCAACCCCCAGAAAACCTGGGCGGAAAACGATAAGGAAACCCAGGAAATGAAAAGCCGCGTAAAAAAAGGCAAAACTCGGAAAAAGACCAAGATGAAGGTTAAACTGAAACCTGGTCAGGTCGATGATGTTATAGATTACATTAAGACCCTTTAGACCATCCGGTTCATTCTTTATGGAGATGCGGGCAACCGCATCTCCTTTTTTATTTTCAGCGGTTCTGGAAAGCGCCGAATTCCGGACTGCGCCTTCGCTTTAGGCTATAATGCCGCGCATGTTCCTTTTAGCAAGAAGCCTTGTACTGGCATTTATGGTTTCCGTATCCGGCGCGGAGCCGATTCCCGCCCCGGGCGAGACCATAAAAGTATTCGGAGAGGGGATGGCCCCGGTAGCGGAGGCGGATTACGTCGCCGCGCGCGATCAGGCCATGGAAAAAGCTCTGAACGCCGCACTTCTCGATGCGTTGAGATCCGTAATTTCACAGGACGATATAGAATCGAATATGCCCGTGCTGGAGAAAAAGGTCTTTTCGAGGGGGATGGATTTCATCCACAGCTTCCGCTTTTTGGAGGATGCCCCGGAGGAATACCCGGAAACCGGCGAGGCGGAATATTACGTGAAAGTGGAATACGTTGTTTTCCTCACCTATCTGGAAAAACAGGTCACGAGTCTCGGCATGGAAGTAACGGGAAAAAAGAAACCTATGATAGCGCTCATAATGGACGAGAGGACGCTTGGAATGATAGCGAATCCCGGTTTTCTCGTCTTGCCTTCCGCTACGGAGGAAAATGTTAAGAAGGCTATCGAGTCGCAGGGTTACGATGTTGTAGCCCGCACCGAAATTCGTAAACTCGGCGATAATAGCCGAGTTATGAGCGCGATGGAAGGCGATATAAAAGCGGTTGAATGGCTGGCCTCTCACTATGATGCGGATTACGTTATTCTGGGGTACGCGATATCGGAGGCGCATTTCTCCCGTGAAGCCGAACCGCCTTACGTAGAAGGAACAGTATACGCGAAGGTGTATAACGGCAACACGCTGGAAGTGGTGCGGGAAGAAACCGTCGTGAAAAGAATACCCGGAGGCGGCGGCACGTCCAGCCTGCGCTCAATACGGCTTGCCGCCGAAAAGTTCAAGCGGCAGATAATAGATTTCCTTAACAGCCAGCTGGTTTTCTGATGAAACGTTCTTCCTGCACGCAGTTACTGATACCGGCCGCCGCGGCGCTGTTTCTATTGTACCTGCTCAGGCAGGCGCTTTTCCCGTTCATTATCGCTTTCTTTCTGGCCTATCTTCTGGATCCCCTGCTAGACCGCATGGAAGCGCGAAAAGTGCCGAGGACGCTGGGGATACTTCTGCTTCTCTCCGGGGTGGCCGTTTTTCTTTTTGCGGTCGGACTGCTTGTATATCCCGCCCTGCAACGCGGCGTCCTTACGGTCATGGAGGAGACTCCAAGATACGCCGCCATGGCGCAGGCGAAACTTGCTCCGCTGATGGAAAAACTCGGCAGTTACAACGATGCGGAAGCGAAGAAAATCATTCAGGAAGCCGTCCGGAAAGTCGGCTCGCTTCCGCTGGATATTCTCAGGGCGCTATACGGTTTTGTCGCTTCGACCTTTTCCTCCGTGGCCGGCATGCTTTCGGCACTTTTCGGAATGGTTGTAATTCCGGTGGCCTCGTTTTATTTTATGCGTGACATAGACCGGATAAAAGAGAGAATGGAATCACTCATTCCTTTGCCTTACAGGAAAACGACGTTGGATATAGTAAATGAAATAAACAGAATGTTCGCCGCCTTCGTCCGCGGCCAGATGATGGTGGCGCTTGTGCTTTCTTTCATCTACTCCGTCGGCCTCTATTTGATAGGCGTGCCGGCGGGGATTTTCATAGGGATACTGGCCGGATTTTCCAACGTTGTGCCATATCTGCCTCTGCTTACCGGCTTCGTTCCGGCGCTTATTCTCACCTATCTTCATTTCGGTTTCGATGCGCATCTTGTATGGGTTTTACTGCTGTTCGGAACGGTACAGATTTTCGAAGGTTTTTTTCTTACGCCTAAAGTTATGGGGAAGACGGTGGGCCTGCATCCGGTAACAATCATGCTAGCCATTCTTGTGGGCGGCCTCTTTTTCGGGATTGTGGGCGTTGTTCTGGCGGTGCCTGCGGCGGCCAGCATCAAGGTTCTGTTCTCGCATGCCGAGAAAAAATACCGATCTTCCGCTTTGTACAAGGGCGAAGAGGAGCCGCCGAACGAAGACTAGTTTTTTCCGTTTTTAGCGGAACCTTTCTTTTCGCCGCAGGCTAGAAGCGAATATTTGAAAAGCGGCGGTCCTATAAGCTGGTTGATGGCTATTGCCGCTATAATCAGCGTGAAAAGCCTGCCGCCCCAGCCGGGGAAATCCGATTCGATTATGACGGCCAGCCCCAGGCTTACGCCGGCCTGCGCGGTGAAGCCGGTCCAGAGATGTTTCCGGATTTTCGGCTCTTCTCCCATCAGCGCCGCCGCGCCCGCTGTTGAACCCCACAGACAGACAGCGCGGCAGACAACCAGCAAAAGCGCCGCAGGCCACATCTCGAAAAAAGCGTCCAGATGAAGCGACGCGCCGGTAAGCGCGAAGAAAATAACGAAAACCGGCATAGAGCCTCTTTCCAGCCCTTCTCTAAACCTACCGCCTCCTGCGGAAAAGTTGGTTACCATGAAACCGGCCATGATGCAGAGCAGAAGCGCGTTCAGATGAAAAAGGGCGCTGAATTCACTGCAGAACACAGCCAGCCCCAGCGTAAAAAGAAGCTGTTCCTTTTTGAGGGTATTGAGAAAGAAAATAACCATGATTCCTATGAGCGCTCCCGCCAGCAGGGAAAAAAAGGTTTCCTCCATTATCGACCCGAAAACGGCGCCCGCCGATATTCCGGCCGTACCGGCAAGAGCCGTATTCACAAATGAGGCCGCCAAAGCGAAGAGCGCTATAACCATCACGTCTTTCACCACCGATACGCCCAGCACCGTCTGCGCAAGAGGGCCCCGCGCGTTGAGTTCGTTAATAACGGCCACAACGGAGCTGGGGGAGTTGGCCGTGGCGATGACTCCAAGGAATATCGCGGCGTAAACGCCGTACCGGCTGTCCATAACCGATTCCATAAGCGCGATGTGAAACAGGAGATAAAACACCGAGAAAACGCCGATGAATATTACGGCCATCTGGGCGACTGAAATGGCCATGATATTTTTCATTCGCTTTTTCAGCATCGACCATTCAAGCTCCGCTCCGCCCGACAGCGCGATAAGGGAGAGCGCCAGATGGTTTATAAACTCCAGTCTGTGAACATCTTCGACTGAAAAAAGCTTCAACCCCCACGGCCCGCATATCATCCCGCCCACTAGGTATCCCGTAATCATCGGGAAACCGATATCGGCTGAAGCCCTGCCGAGGAAAAGAGAGGCCAGCAGAATGAATCCCAGCACCGTTGTGGTGAAAAGCGGGCTTTCCGCAGAAAGGCCTCCGGGAACGGCGGGCAGAACAATCATGGCGAGGTAAAGGATAACCAGCAGTATTAACTGTCTCATTCCGCCGCCTTCCTCATGAAATGGGATATGAGATAAGGCGCGATGATTTCATTCACCATCACACTGAGGACGATTACGGAAAAGAGCGCTCTGGAATCGTTGCCGGGATAGGCCGAAAGGAACGTGAGCCCGATAACAAGCGCCATCGCCCCCTGCGATGTAAGCGCGAATCCGGTTCTCGGAGGGAATTCCAGGTAGGGAGCCAGCCGGGGCGCGGGAACGGAAATGAAGTAATATTTGGAAGCCAGCCTCGCCACAATCACAAGCGAAGCAAGAATCAGCGTAAGGCCGCCGGGAATGTTGAACATCAGGCCGGATATAATCAGCAGTACAACGTAAAGCGGTTTTTCTATATTGATTATCGCCCCGTAAAATGGGTCGTTTCGCGGAAGAAGATTGGCGAGGAATATCCCGCATATCATATTCAGAAAAAGCGGCGATACCTGTAAAAGCCCGCCGACTCCGCTACTGAAAAGAACGAAGCCGAAAAGAACAACAAGCGTTTCGTTTTCCGAAAGCTCTTTTCTGGGCGCGAAGTGAAAAATGAAGGCCAGCATTCCGCCCGCCGCAAACGACTGTAAAAGAAATTTTACGCCGTCCTGAAAACCGGCCCCCGGCCTGAGAAAACAGAAGGCCAGCCCCACGGCGAAAATAGCGAAGACGGCGTCCAGATTGGTTATAATTTTCAAAAAGGTCATTATTTCTTTGCGGAACCCTTTTTCCCGCCCAAGCAAAAACAGTATGGTCGGCGCGGATATGGCCGAAGCGGCGGCCAGAACGGTTATGCCTATCGGCAGATGGGACGCCCCCATGCTTTGGAACCAGTAGATGAACGGCATAGAGACAATCGCCACCGCCAGCCCCGTAAAAATCGACTGCAGGCAGGTTGCCAGAAGATACCGCCGGTTGAGCTTTGCGATATCTCCCGCTTTAAGCTGAAGGCCGATTAGCAGTCCTACCCACCCAAGGCCGAGATGTATGACAGGATCGAGGTTGGAAAGTATCGCCGGCGGAAAAAGCTGAAGCGCGAACGGGCCGAGCGCTATGCCCAGAAGAATGAACTCCCACCCGGAGTAGAAAAGATAGCGGATGGGAGTAGGCAGTTTTTCTTTGGCGAAAACGTATATGGAACCGAGGTAGGCCAGTGCCAGAATAATTATCAGTCCTAACAGCGCTACCATTTTTCCTTTTCTTACTTTCGCTTCCCGCCATACCGGGAAATCGGTAACATTCTACAGGGAAAAAGGCGCGGTCGGGATTGGTTAAACCGTTCCCTGTGCCAGCCCTTCGCACCGCGTGACGGGCAGGGTGAAAAGAATGCCGGTGCTCGGCTCGTCGAAGGTTCCGTAAATTTCCTTGATAACCTTTATGGCCTCGTCAACAAGGGGCGGTTCCTTTATTACGGAAAATATGGTGATGTTGGATTTATGCGCGCCCGCGAAAAGCGATTGGAAGCCGGAAAATATCGGTACGTCTTGCATTATTATCCGGCCCATCCCGCGGGACTCGATTACTGTACTGCCGGTAACTCCGGCTTCCAGCAGTCCCGTTAAAACCTCGTCCAGAAGTTCGGGCCTGTTTATCACACAGACGAGAAGCTCCATTCATCCTTCCATCATACGGATGGCATCCAGCGTTTCCTGCGGCGATGTGAACTCCGTTCGTATTTTGTTCATCAGCTCTTTGTTTCTGCACAGCCTTACGATTTTGGCGAGAATCTGTATATGTTGCCGCGGTATGGCCTGGGATCCGATAATCATAAAAATTACGTCAACCGGCTTGCCGTCTATCGAATTAAAATCCGCTCCTTCGGGAGCCACTCCCAGCAGGATGACGGTCTCTTTTATTGAATCTATCGAAGCGTGAGGGATGGCTATGCCTTCGCCTATTCCCGTTGTGCTGAGTTTTTCCCTTTCCTGAAGCTTCGTTACCAGTTTCTCGGCTTCTGTTTCGCTCAGTCTGCCGCTGGACGTCAGGCTGGACGCCAGAAGGCGGAAAACCTCGTCGCGGGATTTCGCTTTTATGTCCAGAACAATATTTTCAGGATTTATATGATCGGCAATTCCCATTACTCTTCCCCGTGTTCGGTGTTGTCTTTGTTTTCCCGTTCGGCTTTCTTCGCCATCTCCCTTTTCAGGTACAACCCGTGAGATATCATCAGAAAAACAAACAACCCTATAATAACTGCAATTACGATTGAGACCATTTCATACGGCTATTTTAAACCCAGCACGTCCTGCATGTCATATATTCCCGGTTTTTTGTCGGCCAGCCATTTAGCGGCCAGCACGGCTCCTTTTGCGAAATTACTGCGGCTTCCGGCCTTGTGCGCAATTTCCAGCCTCTCTCCCGTTCCGCCGAATATGACCGTATGTTCGCCAACCACGTCGCCGGCTCTCAGGCTCATCACGCCTATTTCGTCTTTTCTTCTTTCGCCGGTCAAGCCTTCACGGCCGTAAACGGCGTCTTTCGCTATATCCCTGCCGGTCTCGCGCGCGCATATCTCCGCAAGCCGGGCGGCGGTGCCGGAAGGGGCGTCCTTTTTTCTGTTGTGATGTATTTCGGTAATTTCAATATCGTAATCCGAGCCGATTATTCGCGCCGCTTCGGATACCAGCTTGAACATAAGGTTTACCCCCACGCTCATATTGGGAGCCATCACGCACCGAACCTCCGCGCTTCTTGTTTTTATTCTGTCCATCGCTTCGGCGCTCAGCCCCGTCGTTCCGATGACGATTGCCTTGCCGTTATCAGCGGCAATATCGAAATGCTTCATGGCCGCTTCGGGGGCGGTGAAATCTATTACCGCGTCGATTCCGTCTATGATGTCGTTAAGATTGCCGCTTATCGCGGGCCCGCCTGCGCCTGCTCCGATGAGCGCAAGGATATCGGAGCCTATGGCATGATGCCCTTTCATCTCGGTACAGCCGGCAAGTTCCACTCCGTCGGTTGCAATCACCGCTCGCGCCACTTCAACGCCCATTCGTCCCGAACAGCCCATTACGGCAATTTTTTGCATCTCGACACCTCATCCCGCCTTTTTGCCAAATGACAGCAAAAGGACTTGTGAAAATTTTGGCCTATTTAACCTGAATACGGCCTAAAACTCAAATTTTATAAAATCAGCCGCCTTAAACGATGGTTACCTTTCCGCTTTCAGCGCCGGCCGTTTCGCCTATCCGGCAGGCCGGATGCCCTTTATTCGTAAAAAATTCCACCGCCGCATTGGCCGTCTTTTCATCGACGACAAGGATGAACCCTATCCCCATGTTAAACGTTCTTTCCATATCCGCCTGCGGCACGT
>JAJRYM010000036.1 GCA_024275775.1 Nitrospirota bacterium | reverse complement strand
ACTGCTGATAGAATTCCTCCATGGCGGCATTATCTAATATTTCAAAAAAGGAGCTGTATCAGGCGCTGGGCGCCGGCTTGTTGGCCTGCATCCTGTTCTATCTTCCGGTTTTCAGCTCCGGTTTCGGCAATCTCGGCATGTTCGATGCCGATGCCCAGTTTTTTTATATCGCAGCCGTCAGGAAAAGCCTTATGGAATACGGTCAGCTACCTATGTGGAACCCGTGGCATATGGGGGGGATGCCTTTAATGGGAAATCCTCAGACGCCGTTTTCCCCTTTCTACCTGCCCGTGCTTTTATTCGGCGCCGTAGTTGGAACTAAGTTAGCCCTTTTCGCGCTTCAATGGATAGGGTTTGCGGGCACGTACCTGCTGGCGAGGCATTTAACGCTGGATCATATCGGCGGCCTTACAGCGGCTGTCGTATGGACATTTTCGGGGCTCCACGCCATTCAGCTTCAGGCCGGATGGGTTTTGTTCTGGCACCTTCAGTTGATACCGCTGGTTATTCTTTTATTCCTTATAGGGAAGAATGATTTCAGGTGGCTCGTCCCGGAGGCTTTTTTGGTAGCGCTTCTGCTTCTGGGCGGAAGCCCCTACCCTTTCGTCATAACCATGTTCGCGCTTGGAGTTATAACCCTTGTCTCCTCGGTAATTGATAAAAGCCTGAAACCGATTCTGTTCACTTTTACCGTTACGGTGATCGCGTCACTTTTATCGGCGATAAAAATCCTTCCATCGGTTGCTTTGCTGAATGCCTATCCGCGAGATGTAACGGGGATAGTAGACGGATATTCGCTTCCGGTTCTTTTCCTTTCGCTGATTGATCATACGCTCGACCTTTATTACTACACTCCCCATCTTTTTCGATACGGCCATCTGGAAGGCAGAATCTTTTACATGGCTCCGGAATTCGGGATGTATATCGGACCGCTCGCGCTCCTCCTTGCCGTTGCGGGGATGTTCGCAAAATTTCCGTATAAAACCCACTTCCTCGTAACACTGGCGGTTTTGTTCCTGCTTATACAGGGCGACAACTCCCCCATCCCGATATGGACGTTTCTTAAGATGTTCCCCGTTTACGATTCCATGAGGGTGGTGGAACGGTTCCGCTGGCCGTTTATTCTCATACTCTCGCTATTATCCGCGTTCGGCGCAGGCATACTTGCCGCGAAATTCAGGCATGGCGCCCTGCTGAAAAAGGCTCTGCTGGCGGCGCTCTTCCTGAACCTTTACTGGGCGAGTTATCCTATACTTTCGGACGTTTTCCCGGTAAAAGCCGAAACAGTGCTGAATGTCGAAAACCGTTCGGGAGAATTCTTTCAGATTAAAAAGCCGAAACCGTATAAAAAAGAAGGCTGGGTACGAGAAGACGAAAATATAAAGCCTCCCTTTTCCGTCGAGAAACCGATGTTTCCGTACATATCAAGCAATATCGGTATTACGCTCGCGTACGAACCTATGGAGATAGAGATATTCGCCCGTGGAAAGGGAATGCCGGGTTACCACGGTGAAAGCTTTATCTATTCGGCCGGCAAGTTCGT
>JAJRYM010000003.1 GCA_024275775.1 Nitrospirota bacterium | reverse complement strand
CCTTCGTACTTTATCTCTATTTCCGCGCGTTCGATTTCCTCCGCCGCAAAACCGGAAATATCTCCGAAAACCGGCGACGGCTCAACTGATACTTCAGGCCTCCGTATGTACTGCGCGAGGGTTATCGGGTTCTTGATGGCGGGCATATCCTCTTTTTCAAGAAGCTCCAGCGTTGCCCTGTCGGGAGTAATCGTTTTTGCCCTGAATCTTTTTATAAGGGTTTCTATATTTTTCTGTTTTGCCGTAAATTTTTTGTATTTATCCGCTGGCAGAAGGCCGATTTCATGCCCAAGCCGGCAGAGCCTTGTATCGGCATTATCCTGTCTCATCACAAGACGATGCTCGGCGCGGGATGTGAACATCCTGTAAGGCTCCTGCGTGCCGAGCGTTGTAAGGTCGTCCACCATCACTCCGATATAGCTCTCCCGCCTGTCGAGAATAATCTGCTCTTTCCCACTTAGTTTAAGGGCGGCGTTTACGCCTGCGAGAATCCCCTGCCCGCCCGCTTCCTCGTAACCGCTGGTGCCGTTTATCTGCCCCGCGAAAAAAAGCCCGGCAACCGGTTTGGTTTCGAGCGTGGGGTAAACCTGCGTTGGCGGGGCGAAATCGTATTCCACGGCGTAGCCGGGCGTGATTATCTCCGCATCTTCCAGCCCCGGTACGGTTCTGACGAATTCTCTCTGCACATCGGCCGGAAGCGATGTTGAAATGCCGTTTGGGTATATCTGGTCGGAATTTTGGGAAACCGGCTCGAGAAAAATATGATGCGAACCTCTCTCCGGGAAGCGAACTACCTTGTCCTCTATCGAAGGGCAGTACCTCGGCCCCACCCCCTGAATAACGCCGGTGAAAAGCGGGGAACGGTCGAGCGATTTTCGGATGACTTCGTGGGTTGCCTCATTCGTCCACGTTATATGGCACGGGATTGCGGGACGGTTTATCTTTTCGGTAAAAAAGGAAAACGGCTTTGGCGGAACGTCGCCGGGCTGGATTTCAAGTTTCGAGAAATCGATGCTCTTTTTGCTCAGCCTCGGCGGGGTGCCTGTCTTTAACCGTTCAAGACTAAACCCGAGTTTCCTCAGCGAATCCGAAAGGCTTACGGACGGCTGTTCGCCGTGCCTGCCGCCAGGTTTTTTTTCAAAGCCGGTATGCAGAAGGCCGTTGAGGAACGTGCCGGTGGAAACTATCACCGCTTCGGACGAAAACTGCTCGCCGCTTTCTAGCACGACGCCGGTTACACAGCCGTCTTTCGTTTCCACCGAAACCGCCCGCCCTTCGACTATTCGAAGATTGTCGGTATGTTCCAAGAATTCACGCATCACCTTTCGATACACCTCCGTATCCGACTGGGCGCGGTTGGCGCGGACGGCCGGGCCCTTGCCTGCGTTGAGAGTGCGGTACTGAAGGCCGCTCATATCCGTGACCATCGCCATAAGCCCGCCGAGAGCGTCGATTTCCCTTACGATTTGGCTTTTACCAGGCCCGCCTACCGCCGGATTGCACGACATTCTGGCGATATCGTTTTTATCCGGCAGAATCATCGCCGTACCGCATCCGAGCTTCGCCGCCGCGTGCGCCGCCTCGCAACCGGCGTGCCCTCCTCCTATAACGATAACGTCTAATTTCATTTGCCTATGCAGAACTCATCGAAAATGACCGATAAAATCTCTTCCGTGTACGACTCGCCGGTAAACCGTTTTATCTCCTCCAGCGCGTCCCATACGGATGCCGCAGACAGCTCCCGCCCAAGCGGAAGATCTTCGCGCGCTCTTTTGATGTCTTCGGCGATTCTTCTGAAAATTTCCAGATGCCGGGTTCTGGTTACGAGCGGTTCTTCCAAGGAAACATCTCCGGCGCTTTTTGCCGAATTCCGAATTTCGCCGAGAAGCTCTTCAAGCCCTTCCCTTGCTTTAACGGAAATGCGCACGCAGGCCGGGGCCGAGGCAGGCCATTCCAGTTTTTCCGGCAGGTCGGATTTATTTATCACGGCAATCCATGCGCGCGCTTTTTTTAATCTGTCCAGCACACGCTCGTCGGCTTTCTCCCACTCGCGCGATCCGTCGAACAGCCCTATAACGACATCCGCCGCTTCGGCCGCCTGAATCGCTCTTTCTATTCCGATAGCCTCCACCTCGTCCGGCGCGTCGCTTAAACCCGCAGTATCGATAAGCTCCACCGGCAGACCGGCAAGTTCGGTTTCGGCGCGGATGGTATCGCGCGTTGTGCCGGGATGATGCGTTACTATCGCTCTGTCCTCTTCCAGCAGTCCGTTGAGCAGTGACGATTTCCCTACGTTCGGTTTGCCTATTATCACAAGCCCCATGCCGTGTTTCAGAAACTTGCCGGTTTCGTAGCTTTTTATGAGCCACTCCATTTTTTTAAGAGCCTCGCCCATGCCGGAGGCAAGCGTTTTGTCCGGTGCGGTTTCCAGCGCCTCATCCGGAAAATCTATGGATGCTTCCAGGTGGGTAAGCTGGTGGAGCAGTTTGCTTTTAACCGCTTCGATCCGCGACGAGAGTCCGCCCCTCATCAGATTGAAAGCGGCGTTGGCGGCGCCTTCCGAGCGGGCTTTGATAAGGTCTATAACCCCTTCGGCCTGGCTGAGGTCTATCCTGCCGTTTAAAAACGCCCGCTTGGTGAACTCGCCCGGTTCGGCCATCCGCGCTCCGCTGGCAAGCGCCGCTTTGAGCGCTCTTCTCAGAACGGCGGGGGAGCCGTGGCAGGAAATCTCCGCACTGTCCTGCCGGGTGTAGCTTCGCGGCGCCTTCATGAGAGTGACGCATACTTCGTCTATCTCCCCGGCGCCGTCTATGAGTTTGCCGTAATAAAGGCGGTGGGATTCCAGCTTGGCCTTCGTTTTGCCGGCCGGCCTGAATATTTGCCGGATGATTTCAACGGACGCCGGGCCTGATACCCGTATTACGCCTATTCCTCCTTCTCCCGCCGGTGTGGCTATCGCCGCAATGGTATCGTTAAGTTTCATAGATGCAATTGTGAAATCATGCGGCTCTTAAAGCAAGTTTCGCTCTTAATTTTCTTGACGCGCAATGCAAAAGAAATTAGCTTTTCGACTTCCCAAGGCATAAAATATAGTTTGAAAGGCGGTGAAAACAGTCCACACCGGCCGGTTGCGTTAACCCGGATTGCGATGTAGGTTGCGGATACCCCCGGCTTATGGAAAGAACATAATTTTATGAAAAAGCATCATGTTTTTGCGGGAATCTTAATGCTGTTCGCCATGCTTGCGACTTCGGCCTGCGTTTCGTCGAAAATCGAAAAAGCCTTTAAAAGCGGCATGGAAGCGGAAGAATCCAACAAGCTTATTTCGCAATACTGCGTTACCTGCCACTCACATAACAAGTTCGACCCGGAAACGCATGTTTTCGATATCAAATACAGATACGAAGATGAAAAATACGCCGGCAAGACCGAATGTCGGATATGCCATACCTACTCAAAAACGTTCATGCTCGACATACGCAGAGGAACGCACCGACCGGCGGAATCCTGAAGGAAATTAAAATACGATGAATGCATTTTACCGCGCGGTTAAGCTGATAATCTCCGGCGCGAAACCCGCTCCGGAAGACCTTGAAGGGTTGTCGCAAACGGAGCTTCGGATTTTGTGCGAATGCGAAGCCGTAGGATGCAAAGCAGGGTTCTTTAAAAATCTCCTGCAAGCAGGCGAAGGCAAAACCGCCGGCGAGGATGGTTTAAAAGAACGTATCGACTCCCTCGCGGAAGATCTGCTGGATATATGCAGGCTGGAATCCGGCGAGCTTCAGTTGAAGGTTGAAGAAGTAAACCTCAAAAACATTATTCTCGAATGTATGGAGGAGTTTCACGGCGAGGCCAAACAAAAGAACATCAGGTTCGTCGCCTGCATAGACAGCCACCCCCTTTCGCTGTTCGCCGACAAACGGCATCTTGAAAAAGTAACGAAGATACTTTTCAGCAACGCTATTAAATTCACGCAGGAGGGCGGCAAGGTAGATATCCTCGTAAAAGGGCTTCCGCAGGAAATCATCGTAAGCGTTATCGATAGCGGCATCGGCATAGAGCCCGTCAGACATAAAAAGGTTTTTGAGCGGTTCGGCGTGCCGGACGCCTGTTCCGACAGGCTAAAAGGGTCCGGCATCGGTCTTAATCTTGTGAAACTCATTGTCGTCGCGCATGGAGGCAACATCTGGGTTGAAGGCGGAAAAAACCGTGGCTCCAATTTCAGTTTTTGCCTATACCGCCATATGCAGTGCGATATTTCACATCCTAAAAAAATAGACTCTCTTTTCTCGTAAAAAATTCGCTTCTTCAGGCCGAACGCAGATACTTCACTATCAGCGCACCGCTTTACTCCGCCATAGCGCGAGAAGCGGCGCGCGAGCGTGAATTTTTCCGCAAATAGGGGCTTCTGCATATTGACAACAGAGGCTATAGGCGTACAATAAAGTGAGGTTGGGAGTAGCCGCACCATAGCAGGAGGAGTTTGGCTTGGCGAAGTTTTACTTTTTTGCTTGACAACTCTTTTTTTGGGCATACAATCAATCTTTCCGGCCGTAAAAGGCGGAGACAGTACTTTAAAATTGTAGATTGAAAGCAATCGGTCATGCGGGTCCCGGCGGAACCGCCAATAACGGTTCCGCCTTGATTCATATAGACCCCTTATTAAAAGGGTTCAGGATACTCTTTGGAGAGTTTGATCCTGGCTCAGAACGAACGCTGGCGGCGTGCCTAACACATGCAAGTCGAGCGAGAAAGCTCCCTTCGGGGGGTTAGTAAAGCGGCGAATGGGTGAGTAACACGTGAGCCATCTATCCTCGAGTTCGGGATAACACGCCGAAAGGCATGCTAATACCGGATAATATCCCCTGGGGCTTCCGGGGGATCAAAGAATGCCTCTGTTTCAAGCATTCACTTGAGGCCGAGCTCGCGCGCCATTAGCTTGTTGGTGAGGTAACGGCTCACCAAGGCTACGATGGTTAACTGGTCTGAGAGGATGATCAGTCACACCGGAATTGAGATACGGTCCGGACTCCTACGGGAGGCAGCAGTGAGGAATATTGCGCAATGGGCGAAAGCCTGACGCAGCAACGCCGCGTGGAGGATGACGGCTTTCGGGTTGTAAACTCCTTTCGTGTGGAACGAATCCCTGCGGGATGAATAAGCCCGCAGGCTGACGGTACCGCAATAAGAAGCCCCGGCTAACTCTGTGCCAGCAGCCGCGGTAATACAGAGGGGGCAAGCGTTGTTCGGAATTATTGGGCGTAAAGCGAATGTAGGCGGCCGGATAAGTCAGAGGTGAAAGCTCATGGCTCAACCATGGAAGTGCCTTTGATACTGTCCGGCTTGAGTACGAGAGAGGAAAGTGGAATTCCCAGTGTAGCGGTGAAATGCGTAGATATTGGGAAGAACATCGGTGGCGAAGGCGGCTTTCTGGCTCGTTACTGACGCTGAGATTCGAAAGCCAGGGGAGCGAACGGGATTAGATACCCCGGTAGTCCTGGCCGTAAACGATGAACACTAGGTGCAGGAGGTATTGACCCCTTCTGTGCCAAAGCTAACGCATTAAGTGTTCCGCCTGGGGAGTACGGTCGCAAGGCTGAAACTCAAAGGAATTGACGGGGGCCCGCACAAGCGGTGGAGCATGTGGTTTAATTCGACGCAACGCGAAGAACCTTACCTGGGCTTGAACTGTGCAGGACAGGTCTTGGAAACTTGACCCTCCCTTCGGGGCTTGCATAGAGGTGCTGCATGGCTGTCGTCAGCTCGTGTCGTGAGATGTTGGGTTAAGTCCCGCAACGAGCGCAACCCTTGTCTCTAGTTGCCAGCGCGTAATGGCGGGAACTTTAGAGAGACTGCCGGTGACAAACCGGAGGAAGGTGGGGATGACGTCAAGTCCTCATGGCCCTTACGTCCAGGGCTACACACGTGCTACAATGGCCGGTACAATGGGTCGCCAACCCGCGAGGGGGAGCTAATCCCAAAAAACCGGTCGTAGTTCGGATTGGAGTCTGCAATTCGACTCCATGAAGCCGGAATCGCTAGTAATCGCGGATCAGCACGCCGCGGTGAATACGTTCTCGGGCCTTGTACACACCGCCCGTCACACCACGAAAGTTGTTTGTACCAGAAGTCGGTGAGCCAACCCGCAAGGGAGGCAGCCGCCCACGGTATGAGCGATGATTGGGGTGAAGTCGTAACAAGGTAGCCGTAGGGGAACCTGCGGCTGGATCACCTCCTTTCTAAGGATTTATGTCCGTTAAGGCTTTAAAACCCTTTTCGGTCCAATCCAGGTCAGTACCCGTGTGACCGATTCAAATATTCCCTTTGTTGTTCCGTTTTTACCGGAACGAAACTGGGGTAGCAGGCAATGTGGCCTGGTTTCTCTCAACGCAAAACCAAGGGGCCTATAGCTCAGTTGGTTAGAGCGCACGCCTGATAAGCGTGAGGTCGATAGTTCGAATCTATCTAGGCCCACCATTAATCAGGCTGGCTCGGTTTGCGCCCCTTTGGTTTATGTGGGGGTGTAGCTCAGTTGGGAGAGCATCTGATTTGCATTCAGAGGGTCGCAGGTTCGATTCCTGTCACCTCCACCATTTTAATCATTACGAGAAAGGCTTCGGCCTTTTTTGCTTTCGATCCCTCCCGGACGATTCGGGAGCTGAACTTTGAAATTGAGGGCTGATCAAAAGTAGCTGAGAAGTTAATTATGGTCAAGCGCAAAAGGGCATGCGGGGGATCCCTAGGCGTCAATAGGCGATGAAGGACGTAGTTGGTTGCGAAAAGCTTCGAGGAGCCGCCATCAGGCTTTGATCCGGAGATATCCGAATGGGAAAACCCGATGCAGTGAACCTGCATCAACCTCGGCTGAATGTATAAGCCGAAGTAGCTAACCCGGGGAACTGAAACATCTAAGTACCCGGAGGAAGAGAAAGCAGCGCGATTCCCTTAGTAGCGGCGAGCGAACAGGGAACAGTCCAAACCGGTTATGTGTAAGCTTGCACGCGTTGCATAACCGGGGTTGTGGGAGCCAGTTTGGCCGGTGTGCAAGCCGGCCGGGAAGTCAAAAAAACGTATCATAGTTGAAGGATTTGGAAAAATCCGCCATAGAGGGTGAAAGCCCCGTAAGCGAAATGAGCCGTTCTTCCTGGACTGGTTTCCCGAGTACCACGGGACACGAGGAACCTTGTGGGAAGCTGGGGGGACCATCCTCCAAGACTAAATACTCATTGACGACCGATAGTGAACCAGTACCGTGAGGGAAAGGTGAAAAGAACCCCCGTTAGGGGAGTTAAAAGAACGTGAAACCGCATGCCTACAAGCAGTGGGAGCCCTATGGTTTCGGCTTGCCGAAACAATGGGTGACCGCGTACCTTTTGCATAATGAGCCGCCGAGTTACTATGCGTGGCAAGGTTAAGCCGATTTAGGTGTAGCCGTAGCGAAAGCAAGTCTTAAACGGGCGAATAGTCGCGTAGAGTAGACCCGAAGCCGGGTGATCTATCCATGGGCAGGGTGAAGCGAAGGTAACACTTCGTGAAGGCCCGAACGAGTTGACGTTAAAAAGTCATTCGATGATCTGTGGATAGGGGTGAAAGGCCAATCAAACCCGGAAATAGCTGGTTCTCTTCGAAATATATTTAGGTATAGCCTCGCACGGTAGCGTCTGGTGGTAGGACACTGGATGGGCTAGGGCCCTTGACCGGGTACCAAACCCAACCAATTTACGAATGCCGGATGTGGAACTGCGGGAGTCAGACTAGGGGAGATAAGTTTCCTAGTCGAGAGGGAAAGAGCCCAGACCATCAGCTAAGGTCCCTAAGTACAGGTTAAGTGGAAAAGGTTGTAGACCCGCCCAGACAGCCAGGAGGTTGGCTTAGAAGCAGCCATCCTTTAAAGAAAGCGTAATAGCTCACTGGTCAAGTGGATCTGCGCCGAAAATTTAACGGGGCTTAAACCTGTCACCGAAGCTATGGGTTCGTGCCTTTTGGCATGAGCGGTAGAAGAGCGTTCCATGATGCTTGAAGGTCGACCGGAAGGACGGCTGGACGTCATGGAAGCGAGTATGGCGGCATGAGTAACGATAAAGCGGGTGAGAAACCCGCTCGCCGTAAGCCCAAGGTTTCCTGGGGAAGGGTAATCCTCCCAGGGTTAGTCGGCCCCTAAGGCGAGGCCGAAAGGCGTAGCCGATGGGAAGCTGGTTAATATTCCAGCACTGACTGTAATTCGTTTGTACGATGGGGTGACGCGGTAAGGTAGGCTATCCGGACACTGGTTGTTCCGGTTCCTTGCTGTAGGATGCGATCTAGGTAAATCCGGATCGCTGGCTTTAATGCCGAATCTGAGGGTCGGGAGGCGTCAAACCTACGGGTGAGACGTAACTAGCTAACCCTACGCCGCCGAGAAAAACCTCTAAGGAGAGTTGCAGACAACCGTACCATAAACCAACACAGGTAGGCGAGGAGAGTATCCTAAGGCGCTTGAGAGAACCCAGGTTAAGGAACTCAGCAAATTTGCTCCGTAACTTCGGAATAAGGAGCGCCCCTGATGGTGAAGCGGCTTGCCCGCGGAGCTTTTGGGGGTTGCAGTGAAATGGTGGCTGCGACTGTTTACTAAAAACACAGGTCTCTGCTAAGTCGTAAGACGATGTATAGGGACTGACGCCTGCCCGGTGCCGGAAGGTTAAAAGGAGGTGTTAGGGGTTCGCCCCGAAGCACCGAATTGAAGCCCCGGTAAACGGCGGCCGTAACTATAACGGTCCTAAGGTAGCGAAATTCCTTGTCGGGTAAGTTCCGACCTGCACGAATGGCGTAACGCTGGCCACACTGTCTCAACCTGGGACTCAGTGAAATTGATCTTCCGGTGAAAACGCCGGATACCCGCGGAAGGACGGAAAGACCCCGTGCACCTTTACTACAACCTGATAATGGATTTGGGTTTGTGATGTGTAGGATAGGTGGGAGGCTTTGAAGCGGAGGCGCTAGCCTTCGTGGAGCCAACCTTGAAATACCACCCTTCGTACATCTGGATTCTAACCTAGGCCCGTGAATCCGGGCCAGGGACATTGTCAGGCGGGTAGTTTGACTGGGGCGGTCGCCTCCTAAAATGTAACGGAGGCGCACTAAGGTTCTCTCAGGCCGTTTGGAAATCGGCCGTCGAGTGTAAAGGCACAAGAGAGCTTGACTGCGAGACATACACGTCGAGCAGGTGCGAAAGCAGGTCTTAGTGATCCGGTGGTTCTGAATGGAAGGGCCATCGCTCATCGGATAAAAGGTACGCCGGGGATAACAGGCTGATCCCGCCCAAGAGTCCATATCGACGGCGGGGTTTGGCACCTCGATGTCGACTCATCGCATCCTGGGGCTGTAGCCGGTCCCAAGGGTTGGTCTGTTCGCCCATTAAAGCGGTACGTGAGTTGGGTTTAAAACGTCGTGAGACAGTTTGGTCCCTATCCTCCGTGGGCATTGGATATTTGAGGAGATCTGCTCCTAGTACGAGAGGACCGGAGTGGACGAACCTCTGGTGTTCCGGTTGTTCCGCCAGGAGCATTGCCGGGTAGCCACGTTCGGAATGGATAACCGCTGAAAGCATCTAAGCGGGAAGCCGACTCCAAGACTGGATATCCCTGAAAACCCCTTGAAGACTACGAGGTTGATAGGCCGGATGTGGAAGCGCAGTAATGTGTGAAGCTAACCGGTACTAATCGGTTGTTTGGCTTGACCTTTAATTTTTCATCTCTTTTGATTAGCCCTCTAAATTTATCAGGTAGCTCTGTTGGCTCCTTTGATATACACATCATGTAACAGAGTTGCCAAGATATTTGCCGGTGACAATGGCGGGGAGGTTCCACCCGATCCCATCCCGAACTCGGAAGTTAAGCTCCCCTGCGCCGATGGTACTGCATGGGCAACTGTGTGGGAGAGTAGGTCGTTGCCGGCTTTAAATTTAGCCCCGCGTCGGAAATGTAATGATTTCCGGCCGGGGCTTTTTTATTTTCAGCCGATATAAAACCCGATAATCATCTTGGGCGCAACTATCTACATGCGTAGAGAGATAGTCCACGGATTGTTTGCGTTTCAGCCGATAAAGCTGACGAGACAGCCGAGAGCGAGAAAGATGAGATGCTGTACTCTATGTTCCTGGTGCCTCTCGTGGAGTTTTCTAACGAGGTCGCTCCCGGCTATGGCCAGGAAATTGCCCACCGAAAACCCAAGCGCCATTCCCAGCCAGTAATCACCGCTTTTTTGCAGAAAAAACAGCGTACCGACAGCTCCCAGAGGGGCCGCAAGCGAAAACAGAAACACATACAGTCCGGCTTTCTTCGCGGTATATCCGGCCCCTGTCAGTATGAACGAAAGGGCCAGCGCGGCCGGCACCTTATGAGACATTATGGCGGCGGTCACAACCTGAATCTCCGGTTTTCCGGCAACGGCCCCCATGCCTATCCCGTCGGTTAACGAATGGAAAGCTATCCCGATAAACGCCAGCAGGCCCAGTTTGTGAAAACCGCAGTCGTCCTCCCCGCACGGGTGGGTGAACATGAATTTCTGGGGGATGTAGAAAACCGCGAATCCAACGAGAATCGGAAGGCCGGTTTTCGTGCCGAGTATTTCAATAGATTCCGGCAGGAGATGAAAAAGCCCGGCGCCCACAAGGATGCCGGCGGCGAAGAAGACCGCTCTTGAAACGAACCGCCTGGTTTGCTTGAAAAAAAGCGGGAGCAGTCCTCCCGCGAGAGTTGCGGCGAATATAAGCAGAAGATAAAAAACGAAACCCATCCGGTAAATCTACTTTATAAACGGATATTCGGCTAGATTAAAACGGCTAAAGCTTCCGGCGCACCGGCGGTTTGGCCTTATCTCCGAAGTCCCCGAATCCCTTGAAGTTGATGAACAGCTGGAAAGTAGTGTCCTGCACCCGCTCTGTTCCGCCGCCGGGAATGTTTTTCACCCTGCTCAACCGGCTTGCCGCGAAAGAGATCGAATAACAGCACGAGTTGTAATTGACGCTGACCATGGACGAGGGGAAATCCTGAATTGTTTCGTTGTAGATGGTGGAAAGTTCCACGGATAAACCTTTGGCCACTTCATATCCGGCTACGCCGGAATGGGTAATTGTTTTCGGCAGGCGCCTTCCCGTTCTGTCGTACGAAAAATAGAGGCCGTTGCTGAATTTTAGCCCCACTTCCGTCTGCATAACGTCCGGTATTCTTTCGTAGTGATTCCATGATACGAACTGGTTCAGCAAAAGCCAGTTTGCGGGCCTTGAATCCAGGTCTATATTCAAGTTGGAAAGCGGTCTGTTGCTCCCGCCCTTCCGCCTTGCTTCGTTAATATCGTAACTCTGGGTTATGTTGAGGCGGACTATTTCCCTGCCGATTTGGGCATTGGTGCTTTTCATTACCACTCTGTTCAGAAGCGCGAGCGTCAGAAGATTTTTGGGACTGCTTGCATCCAGGTTGTCCAGAAGCGGGGCTTTCAGGCGGTTGTTTCCGTCCACATCCAGGCCGGGTATGAAGTCGTAATCTATTCTGGGGGTCATGGAATGTTTGAATCGTGTCCCCTTGTATTTGAATACGCGGAATATTTTTGGAGCCTCCATAGCAAGGTCCGCTTTATAGTACGCAGTTGAAAAAGAGCCGGAATCCCGCTCGCTTCCGCTGTACCACGCGCCCCGTCCCTCAAGAGTCGGCAGAACGTTGAGCCCCCGGAAGGGAGTGAGGGGTATCGCTATCGACGGGCGCAGAATTATCCGGTTCACATCCAGTTTTTCGGAAAGAGCGCCCGTTTCCGTGCCAAACGAAGTTGCGCTTGTCTGAACGCCGGCGACTATGGGCGTGCCGAAGATTTCATGGGGCATCACGCTGCCGGAAATCTCAGGCAGGCGCTTGTATCTGTTCCTGATTTCTCCGGAGCTTGTTTTGAGATCTTCAAACTCCCGCCCCAGCAGGGATGCGTGCATGTACGACCGGGAATAGTTGACCTCTATATATGAATCGGAAAACCGCTGGGTATTGAAAGTCACGTCTTTTGTGATCTCTTTTGAAAAACTTATGGCGCTTTCCTTTTCTATCTTCGCTATGTTGCCGATTCCGTTTTTGAAGCGATGCCGGTTGCGCCAGTTGAGTCGCCACAGCTTGTCATCGGCCAGCCGGTCGTCCATGTAGTCGAAATTAAGTTGCCCCCGCGTTTTTCGTGACGGCGTGTATCTGTATTCAAAACCTTCCCGGGTGCCTCTCAGGTGCATGGCATCAAGGTAAAAGGTCATATCATCATGCCCGGACCTGGCGTAAAAATAGGCGTTTTGAATGCTTACTCCGTCTCTGCTGGAATAGCCGATCCCCGGTTGTAGAAAGCCTGATTTCCTTTTCGTAATCGTGGGAACGGACCACCACGGCGAGTATAGAATCGGCACCCCCTTTAAGTAGAACTTGGCGTTGCGAAATACGGCCACATCCTCCGTGCGGAAATTTGTTTTAGTGCTTTTGAAAATCCAGTCCGGGTCGGCCGGATCGCACGAGGTAAAGGTTCCGTTGGTGAGGCGGAACGTGCGGGGGTCAAGCCGTATGGCTTTATCGGCGGTGAAAGTAATCCCTTCCGTGGTAAGCCCTACGGCGTTTTCCATGCTGCCAAGACCGTTTCCCATGTTAAAGTCCATGCGGGTTGCGCGCACCTTCATCTGTTTCAACTCCAGCACCGGCTCGCCCGTCATTATTCCCTCGTTGGTTGTCTGGTCTATAACGCAGTCCTGCCCTCTCAAAATTGAATCCTCGTACTCGATGACCACGTTCCCGGACGCTTTGGCGGTTTTTGCCTTGTTGTCGCGGATAATCGTGTCGGCGGTGATTGTCAGCGGCCCTTTGAGTTTGTTTGTATCGGGTTCTTCCGCCGAGGCGCGGTGTGGAAGAAAGGCGTGCAGAACGGTTGCTATTCCAAGCGCGAAAACCAAAGGCCTCAATCGGCCGGAAAACAGTGAAACGTACCCGATTTTCACTCTTACATTAAAAAGACCGCAAGCGCGACAACGGTGTGATAGCTTTTGCCCTTTACGACAGCAGTCTGGGTGATATTTCTGGTTCTTACGATTTTATTGCTTATCTTGTAAATCTGCCTTCTTTCGTCCCAGCTCTGGTCTTCATCGAATTCTATTCCCAGAGTGGACGCCAGCATCGCCGCGGCAAGATCTTCGGCGTAATCTCCCGCCACCTTTTCGGTTTCGCCGTAGGCGTGATGCTCGCTGAGGTAGCCGTAAGAGTTGCGGTTTGCCGGAATGGCGCACCCGATGCTCGCGGCTATCAGTCTGTGCGGTTCGTTGCAGGCAACCCGCGCCTGAACGCAAAATGTTATCATGCCCGCCGATATCTGTTTGAGCCCTTCCTTTCTGCTGATGATTTTGCACGAGGGCGGCATAATGGAAGAGACCTGCACAAGGTTGCATATCTCCACGCCCGCGTCTCTCAACGCCAGCTCGTACGACCTCAGCCGATGCTTGTGAACGCCGACTCCTCTGGTGAAAAAGATTTTTTTTGGTACCCAGGATTTCACACGCCTGCCTCGCTCATCTGTTTAATCTGTTTGTAATCGGCATACGCCTGTCCCGGCCGAATGCCCGCGGGGTAATTTTCACGCCCGGAGCCGCCTGTCTTCTTTTGTATTCGTTAAGATCAACAAGGCGGACAACCCTTCTAAC
Organism: Nitrospirota bacterium; assembly: GCA_024275775.1. Classification (GTDB taxonomy): domain Bacteria; phylum Nitrospinota_A; class UBA7883; order JACRGQ01; family JACRGQ01; genus JAJRYM01. The sequence goes on along the minus strand of JAJRYM010000003.1, from coordinate 4,754 downwards.
CTCCCGCTCACTATAGCCGAGGGAAATTATCTCTTCAATACTATTTTCCTTCTCGACGTACAACTGAAGTATCGAATCGAGGATGTCGTAAGGCGGAAGCGAATCGCTGTCTTTCTGCCCCGGCCGCAGTTCCGCGGAAGGCTCTTTTACGATGGTCGATTCCGGTATGTCGGGCAGGTCTTGCCTGCTGTTTATCCAGTGCGCAAGTTCATATACCGTCAGTTTGGGCAGATCCTTTATAACGGCAAACCCGCCTGCCATATCTCCGTACAGAGTGCAGTATCCTACGCTAAGCTCGCTCTTGTTCCCCGTGGCAAGCACCAGATGGCCGAATTTGTTGCTGATAGCCATCATGATGGTTCCCCTTATGCGCGCCTGAATATTTTCTTCCGCCAGCCCTTTTTCCGTTTCCGCGAACGTATCCTTGAGCGAGCGGTCGAAAGCGTCCATCAGATCGGTTATCGGAATCACGTCAAGCCGGATGCCAAGATTCCGCGCGAGGTCTTCGGCGTCCCGCAGGCTGGATTCCGAAGAATACCGCGACGGCAAAGCCACGCCTCTAACCCTTTCCGCCCCCAGCGCGCTCACGGCAATCACCGCCGTAAGGGCCGAATCGATTCCTCCCGACAGAGCGACTAAAACCTCGTTAAAGCCGTTTTTTGCGCAGTAGTCGCGCACGCCAAGTTTCAACGCCTCAAAAACGTCGCGGGGATAGGAGAGAGCAGGAGTAACCCGGTTTGAAATTTTTGCCGACTCCCTTTTCTCCGCTCGTATTGGAATATCGACCAGCAGAAGGTCTTTCTGGAATTCTTTCGCGGACGCGATGATTTCGCCCTCGGCGTCGCAGGCGAACGAACCGCCGTCGAAAACCAGTTCATCCTGCCCGCCCGCAAGGTTGCAGTACACAACCGGTTTTCCGAACCGCTTTGCCCACGCTTTCACGATATCCCTGCGCTCCCTTGTTTTGCCCGTATGGTACGGCGAGGAAGATATGTTTATTATAAGTTCAACTCCCGGAAGCGCGCTCACTTCCGCCGGCGCCCCGTTCTCTTCCCATATATCTTCGCAGATGGTAACGGCGGCTTCGATAGCCCCGATTGCAACCGGGCGCAACCCGCGCCCCGGCGTAAAATACCGTTTCTCATCGAAAACGCCGTAATTGGGCAGGTGGGTTTTAAAAACTTTGTCTGTTATCTTCCCGTTTCCGCATATCACGGCGCCGTTATAGAGCTTGCCGTTGTCCGCCAGCGGCGCGCCTATTATCGCAGTCGTAGAGCCGGCTTCCGCGGCTATTCTTTCAAGTGATTCCCACGCGGCTTTAATGAAATTTTCTTTAAACAGAAGATCTTCGGGAGGGTAGCCGGTTATAGCCAGTTCCGGGAAGAGTATGACGTCGGCGGAATTTTCTTCCGCGGATTTCAAACAGTCAAGAATTATGGATTCGTTTTCTTTTATATCCCCTACGGTCGGATTAATCTGCGCCAGAGCCACTCTTAACATCTTAATCTTTCCCGATGATGTTGAATTCTACGCCGCGGTATTCGGTTAGAGTCAGGATTATGGAGCCGAAAAAAGAACTTGCCTTCAGCTTCACCGGCGTACGGTATTTGTCATCCGTAAACCATACGTAAAGCACGCCTCTGCTTCTAAAAGCTCCCTCGAACTTCAGCTTGAACTTTGTGAAAATTGTGTCTATTTCGCCGCCCATGAATTTTATACGCTGTTTTTTGATAACTTTGACGTGCATATTGTAATTTTTGTTGTCTTCGAAAAGCGGATATTCATACTTTGTTCCTACTGTTAAAGGCAACATTCTGGCGTAATAACCGGCGGCGAAAAAATCCTGCGAGCCGGGTATCATCTTGAACTCTTTCGGCGGGTCTTTGTCTTTTTCTACGACGGCGATCCCTTTTTCCTGATTGAAAGTTATCTTTTTATCCTTTTTGGTTGTGCTCTCCCTGATTTTTACGGTCAATTTTCTTGTGGCCCGTATTTCAGGGTCCCAGTACGAAGCGAAATAATCGTCCATCGTCCAGATTTGATTAACGAAATGCGTAGTCCATGTATGCAGGGACATTTTATACAGGTCTCGGCCTTCTTCCTTGACCCCGGAAATCTCGGTAACCACCCGGCCGGAATCGAAAAAGAGCCACTGGGCTTTGTAAACCAACCTTTCACCGGGCCCGAAGGGAAGACTATCCGCGAATGATTGATAAACCGGAAAACAGAGAAGAAAGGCCGTTACCAGGAAAACCCGGCTTACTTCGTATTGTTCGCGAAAACGATCGACCATATATCCAGCTTTTTCATTCTTACGCATGAATCCGCTTTCAGGTTTACCTGATCCAAAAGATCTGCAAGTGCTACGTTTGTTCGCCATCCGAGTTTGCGGCAAACAGGGTCTATAAGTTTTTCCGTCTTGGCTATTAACTTGTTATCGCTCATGAAATGGTTTACGAGAACGAGAATTCCGCCTTTTTTGCAGACTCTTTTAATTTCCTGAAGCGCTTTTACCGGGTCCGGAACCACGGTCAGCACGAAAGCGGCTACCACGTGGTCGAATTCATCGTCATCGAAAGTGAGGTTGCACGCGTCCATTTCCATCAGCGTTACATGATCGAGTCCATGCTTGATTTTTTTCTTGTAGGCTTTTTTCAGCATTGACGGCGAGAGGTCGATGCCTGTCACCTGGCAGTCTCTTGGGTAGCACTGCAGTGTAAGGCCGGTTCCGACGCCCACGTCCAGAATTTTATCGCCCGGCTGTATGTCCATCTCCTTTATGGCGAACTTGTGCCTGGGCAGGAAGACCTTCTTAAAAAGAAGGTCGTAAAAATTAGAGTAATTGTGATAAATCTTCTGAATAGCCTCGTATTCCACCTAAAGCGCCTCTTGAAAAATGTCATAACATAAAACAAAATGAACTGACATTCTATACCACTATTTGCGCAAAATTGCTTTTTTTTGGCGGATGATTCGTGAAATTTTACCGCGCAATCTTCTCCCGTCCGCCGCTCATGCGAGAGTCTTGAGGTTCCGTACCGGCTTCAGGTATTTAAGTGACTTTTCGCGGCAGGGCATAAAACTGTTTGACCCGGTTGCAAACTTCAGTTACATTATCGGCGTTATGAAAAGGACTTATCAGCCAAGCAATACACGAAGGAAAAGGACCCACGGTTTCTTGAGGCGCATGAGTAGCGCCGGCGGACGGGCGGTACTCAAAAGGCGCAGGCGTAAAGGCCGCGCCAGACTAGCAGTCTAGCGATTGGCCAGCCGGTTAAAAAATTTGCGCTTATCCGGCCCTCGCCAGTTCGACGCCGTTTTTTCAGGTAAAAGACTCGTGACCGGGAAACTAGTTTTCTTTTTCAGGCCGTCGGCCGGCAGTACCGGCAGGCTGGGTATTGTCGCAGGCAAAAAAACCATCCCAAAAGCTGTTGACCGTAACAGGTTCAAGCGCAGGATGCGGGAGCTTCGCCGGCGATATGCCGACCTGTTGAAGAAGGTTGACCTCGTTGTGCTTCCGAGAAAAGGCCGCGCCGTATCCGGATTCCGCGCTTTGGAGGCCTGCTTTGCGAAATGCGTCCGGGGCATGGAAGATTAACTGACTAAAGACCGCAGATAATAATGAAGAAAATAATGTTTTTGACGATTCGAATGTATCAGGCGGTTATAAGCCCCTTTTTGCCGCCCGCCTGCCGGTTTGCGCCGACCTGTTCCAACTACAGCATGGAGGCAATCGAGAAGTACGGCGCCGTAAAAGGCGCGTGGCTTGCTCTCAAGCGGTTGCTTAAATGCCATCCCTTCCATCCGGGAGGATTTGATCCGGTGGACCGATAATGGATAGAAACGTAATACTGGCGATAGTTTTATCCCTCGGTATCATGCTTGTCTGGAACGTCTGGTACGCGCATCGCTACGGCGACGTGCTGTCCGCCAACCGGGAGGATATAGCACAGCAGGCCGAGGAGCCTTCCGCTTCCAAACAGCCGGTTCCCCTTCAGCCGGATACACCCGCTGAACAAAAACAGGCCGCAACGGCTCCTCTTAACCCCATTGTCGCTCCGGGCGAGCCGCTGGAGATGGAATTGCCGGCGGCGAAACAGGTGGAAGGCGAACTGCTGGTTGCTGTGGATACCGGGATGTCGGTTGTCACCCTTTCCAACGTGGGAGGCGTGGTTGCCTCATGGAAACTATCCGGTTATACCGACGATGAAAATCAGCCGATTGAACTTGTTTCCCGGAAAACCGCTTTAAGACCGCTTGCTCTTGAATTCAATTCCAAAGCCGCCACGCAAAGAATCAACCGGGCGCTTTTCAATACCTCTTCTGAGGGGAAAATAGTTCTTTCCGATGCCAGCCCCGCATACACTGTCAATTTCAGCCGTACTCTGCAAACGGGGTTCAGGATTGAAAAGAAGATAACGTTTCACTACCAGTCCTACCGGGTGGACGTTGCCGTAAGCCTCAGCCACCCCAAGCGCGATATTGCCGGTTCTACGTTCTCCATAGGCTGGTTCGGCCTTGGCGATAATCTCACCTCGCAATATTCCTACAACGGGCCGGTTGTCTATACGCAGGGGAAACGCCTCACCGAAAAGCCGGACGAGGATGAAAAAGAAACCTACGAAGGAAACATCGAATGGGCTGGCCTGATAAACAACTATTACTGCATGGCTTTCTTCCCGGAAAATGGGCAGACAGTCGTAAACATTGCCCTGTTGGAAAAGGGTGTTTACTCCGCGTCCGTCAGGCTTGTG
>JAJRYM010000035.1 GCA_024275775.1 Nitrospirota bacterium | reverse complement strand
TTCTGCGGCGGCGTTTTCATCCTTCCCTTTTTCCTTTTTTCGGCATTTGCTGGAGAAATCGCCGACAGGCGCGAGAAATCCGGCATAATCCGCCTGCTGAAATTTATAGAGATTCTACTGATGCTCGTCGCGGGCTACGGCTTCATAACCGGCCGATACGAACTGCTTGTTCTGGTGCTCTTTTTCATGGGGGCTCAGTCAGCCTTTTTCGGCCCCATCAAGTACAGCATAATCCCTCAGCTAATCCGGGAAGAGGAGCTGGTGGCGGGCACCGCTCTTGTGGAGTCCGGCACGTTTGCCGCCATTCTGCTTGGCACGATAACCGGAGGGGTTCTTGTTGCGATGGGCGGGTTCGCTATTTCAGCCGGGCTTGTGATATTCGCGCTGGCGGGATGGCTGACGAGCCTTTTCATCCAAAAAGCCGAACCGGCGGAACCGAATCTTAAGATGCGCCTGCAACCTTTTTCTCAGATAGCGGACTGCTACCGCCATATCATAAAAGAAAAATCGGTATCGGTTTCCGTTATAGCCATCTCGTGGTTCTGGTTTTTCGGCGCGGCGATTCTTTCTCTGCTCCCCGCGTATACCAGCCTTACGCTTTCCGGCAACGAGCGGTTAATTACGCTTTTCCTATCGCTCTTCACAATAGGAATCGGCATCGGTTCAACAGTCTGCGCAAAGCTCTCTCCGGAAAAACTCGAAACCGGCATCGTGCCGGCAGGCGCCATAGGGATGACCCTTTTTTCTCTCCTTATTCTGCTTGCCGGAGCGCCGGATTCCCCCACGGAAACGATAGGAATAATCTCATTTTTGGGAACGGCTCAAGGAGCGATTATCTTTTTCGCTTTTCTGTTTGCTTCCGTATCGGGCGGGCTTTTTATCGTGCCCCTTTACACCCTTATCCAGCAGAGAACGGATAGCTCCGACCGATCGAGAATTATCGCAGGCAACAATATCCTCAACGCGCTTTTCATGGTGGCGGCCGCCGGCGCCGTTATGGCTTTTTATGAAATCGGGCTTACCATACCGCAGATGTTCGGCCTGATAGGCCTGCTTAACGCCGTGGTTTCAACGGCGATTTTCATCGCGCTTCCCGAATTCCCGAACCGGTTCCTGCGATTTATCAGGAACCGGTTTCAGAGGTGACAGTTAACAGGTTAATCGCTTACCTGGAATTTTATTTTATTTTCCCTGAGAAACTTCAGAATCACATCAGGATGCACTCCCCATCCCACGTTGAGGAACTGGTTCTCCACTATTTTCTTCCCATCTTTTTCCACGGATGGACTGAAGCCGAGCGGGAAATGCTGGGTGCGGCTCTGGATTGCCCATACTCTGCCCTCCCTATCGAATATCGGCCCTCCGCTCTGGCCCCTCAGGCCGGGCGAGGAGGTTTCAAGGAACTTCGTTTCAAAACCGGTTTCACTGTTTTTTAGAATTACATTCCGCGTATAAATCCCCTCAATCGGAAACAGCGGAAGCGGCACGCTGTTTTCCGCCAACACAAACCCCTTTTGCTCATCGAAAGCGGCGCTTATGCCATGGAAAGGATAGCCAAGCCTGCAAAGTGAACTGCCGACATCGAGATTGTCGGGATTTTTAAAAACCGGGTAAACCGAGGATGAATCGCTTTTGAAATTTTTTATCCGGCATATCGCGAGGTCGCCCTCCTGGAAAAGTTTTATTTCTCCTGTTTCCACCCCGTCGGCGCCCCACCAGAAAGAGTGATGCG